>NZ_JAQMUE010000109.1 GCF_028330985.1 Roseofilum reptotaenium CS-1145
CTCGATCAGCTAGAAGAAGTGTTGTACCAGCGCTGCCAAACCTTATTGAAACAGCCAGAATTAATTGGAGGGTTAACCGATTTTTACGGGTGGAGTGAACTCACTGCTATATCACAACTTATTCAACGGACTTGATATGATAATATGTCTTTCGGCTAATTTCACGAGATCTCCTTTAATTCGGCAATGATTTTTTCCCTTTTCCGTTTCGAGCGTCTTAATCCATAAAGACGAGAACAGAATGAAGTAATGATAGCAATTAAATCCTCCATCAATTCATCTTGTTTATCCTCGCTATGATTGACAATCTCAACAGTTTTTCCCATCTCTTTTAACAGGATCTCAAGGTTATCTTTATTTTCTGCACTAGAGACTCTGGCATAAATACAGGCAATTCTCTCGGTTTTTTTCTTCCCTTCTTCGGTAATGATAATTGTCCCCGAAGGCAGTTGATAGCCCGTTATATCAAATCCTTAAATGTTTGCTACAATCTCTCCTTGAGGGGCAAGGGGCTTAAGCCCCTTGTTAAGTGCATGTTTATAGCGAAATGATATTAGATGACCTTTTTGCCACCATCTCCACGCCGTTTGATAACTCACCCCGACTTTTTTAGCATAGTCTGAGAGTTTCATGGTTATATATTAAGGGGTCACTACGTGACCCCCAGCATTCATGTTACAGTAATATACCACAAATTGTCGTGCGGAATGTGGGCTATTAACTTTGTTTAGGAATCGTAACGTCGATCGCCGTCACCCCACCATCCTCACTTAATGCACTCAAGGGTGGATCGATCTGGTCTTGATTTCCCACCACCAACGTCACCATCTCTTCAGGTTGCAGGTATTCCTGTGCTACCCGCTGCACATCCTCAATTGTGGTGGCTTCCACACCCCGTTGATATTGGAAGATAAAATCTTCAGGATAACCATAATAGGTATAGCGCATCAGGCGGGAAAGGGTTTGAGAGGGTTGTTGGAAATTAAACACAAAGGAATTGAGGACTCCATCTTTAGCTGCGGCTAATTCTTGGGCAGTAATGGGCTTTTGGATAATGCGATCGAACTCTTGACGCAACGCTTGAATAAACGGAACGGTTGCTTCTGAACGAGTTGAACCCCCAGCAATAAATATCCCTGGATAGTCATAGCGGGCACTCCAAACCCCATAAACCGAATACGCTAACCCTTGACGCGATCGCACCTCATTAAACAAGCGACCCCCTAACCCATTTAACACCTCATTCATCACTGACAAGGCAAAGAAGTCAGGACTATCCAACTGTCCACCTAAATGGCCCATCAACACATTACTCTGAGTCAGTTGCGGTTGATTGACCAGAAAAATCTCCCCGGCTTGGCTCTGGGAAACTTGTGGCAGGGGAGGATGCTTAAAATTCGGATTCGGTTGCCAATCTCTAAATGTCGCTTCTAATTTTTGTCGCATTTGGGCTGGGTCAAAATCCCCCACTAAACCCAACATCATATTATTGGGGACAAAATACTGTTGATAAAAGTCAATCAGATCTTGGCGATCGATCGCCTCTAACGTCTCATATTCCACTGTCCGCGCATAGGGACTTTCGGCTCCATAAATGAGCTTCTGAAATTCTCGACTGGCGATATCATCGGGGCTATCATTGCGACGGGCTATACTGCCTTCAAGTTGAGTTTTCGCTAACTGCAATTGCTGCTCATCAAAAGCCGGTTGGCGCAATACTTGGGCAAAGAGTCTTAACACCTCATCGGTATCGGGCGTTAAAGCACTAAACTGAGCCGTAGCGGCTGAAGTTCCAATCGAAGTTTCAATCGAAGCGGCTCGATCTTCGAGCGATCGGTTAAGTTCATCTGGGGTATAGGTTTGGGTTCCACCGCTACGCATCACTACGCCTACTAACCCAGCTAACCCAACTTTTTCCTTGGGTTCCAGGCGATCGCCCGTATTAAACATCGCTCTTCCTGTTACCAAAGGTAAATCCCGGTCTGCCATCAAAAAGACCTGAATCCCATTGTCCATCGTAAACTGTGTATACTCTGGAATGGTCACCTCTGGAAGGGGGGGAAAGGTTAACTCATTGTAGGGTTTCGCCTGAGCTGCAACTGCCGATTCATGCCATTGAACCGTTAAAGTTAAACTTAGCACCATTAAAGCCAGCCACAGTCCCCGAACCATCTTTTTTATCACTCGTCGTACTTGCATCATTTTTTTGGGTAATGGGTAATAGGTAATCGGTTACCTAACGGTTAATTACTCGCGGTTAACAATCGCCCAATAGTGAGATTTTCTGGGGTAAATGTCGCTTGTGCGACTCGCTGAATATCTTGGGGCCTCACCGCTTCAATGGCTTCAACTTCCTGAAATAAATTGCGCCACGATCCGGTTGTTGCTTCATATTTTGCTAATAAACTCGCTAAACCCGAATTAGAATCTAGCGTGCCTAATAAACTGGCTTTGGCTTGAGTTTTCACCCGATTTAATTCAGTTTCACTCACCGGTTCGGTTTTCAGCCGTTCAATTTCGACTTGTAAAGCTTCCGCCACTTCATCGACTGTATGCCCTGGAGCCGTTAGGCTGTAAAACAGCATTAAATTGGGGTATTTGTCGCCCGGAAATCCACTAAAGCCCGCCGCAGATAGGGCGACTTGTTTCTCTTCTACTAAGGATTTATACAAGCGAGCCGTCCGGCCATTACTGAGAATGGCTCCCATCAGATCGTACACTGCATGATCTCGATCGTTGCCGGCCGGACGGTGATAGCCCTCTAAATACATCGGTTGGGTCGGCAGTTCTAGGGTCACTTCGCGGGTTTCGGTTTGTTTGGGTTCCACCGGTATCTTGACTTTGGGAGTGGGGCGAGCTGGAAAGCGACCAAAATAGGCTTGAGCTAGTTTTTTAACTTCATCGATATTGACATCACCTACGATCGCTACAATCAGATTATTGGGCACATAATAGGTCTCGAAGAAATCTTTCACATCTTGCCGGGTGAGATTGCGTAAGTCTTCCTCATAGCCAATCACGGGTTGGCGATAGGGATGGACTTTGAATGCTGCATCTTGAAAGGCTTCAATCATTTTCCCGATGGGGGAATTATCGGTACGCATCCGTCGCTCTTCCAGAATCACCTCTTTTTCCTGGTAAAATTCCCGAAACACCGGGTCTAGGAAGCGTTCTGACTCTAGGGACATCCACAATTCTAGTTTATTGGAGGGCAAGCTAAAAAAGTAGCGGGTCGCATCCGTGGAAGTCGTGGCGTTTAGTCCCACACCCCCAAACTGCTCCACGATTTGACCAAATTCATTTTGTTTGATGTACTCGGAGGCTTGTTGATTAATTTGATCGAATTTAGCTTGTAGTTCTTGAGCTTCTTCTGTATTTCCATTGGCTTGAGCGGCTTGAATTTGATCGAAGAGGCGATCGAGTTCATCCATCAAGGGTTTTTCCGCTGCATAGTCTGTTGTTCCGATCGCCGTAGTTCCCTTGAAAGCGAGGTGTTCTAAGTAATGGGCAACACCGGTTTTACTGACCGGTTCATTGGCTCCTCCAACATCGGCATAGAGCATGAATGATATCACGGGTGCTTGATGGCGCTCGAGGACAATAAACCGGAGACCGTTATCGAGCCTGAACGTTTTAACTTGTTTTTCGACGTTATCTAAATAGGGTTGAATCGAAAACTCGCTCGGATCTTGAATTAAGGCGATCGCCGGTTCTACCCCCAGCACATAAACGCCAACCAGGATACTCAAGAGAAAAGCTACTAATTTTTTGAGATTCAAGGGCAGTAACCGCCCTCTATCGGTCAACTGAACTCTGTTCATAAGGAATAGGATGACAAGTATACCTAATTTTTAATGGTATCGAAATTAAGACTTCACTTTACCAAAGCGGCGATCGCGCTTTTGAAACTCCCAGAGCGCCCGATGCATCTCAGCTCGGTCAAAATCCGGCCACAGGATATCCGTAATATAAATTTCCGCATAGGCCAACTGCCACAACAGAAAATTACTAATTCGCATTTCCCCACTGGTGCGAATCAACAGATCCGGATCGCCCACATTCACCGTATACAAATGACGTTCAAACAAGGCTTGATCGATATCTTCCGGATTTAAATCTCCCTGTTTCACCTGTGCTGCTAGAGCTTGACAGACTTGTAAAATCTCCTGCCGTCCTCCATAGTTCGTCGCCACTGTAAACCGCATCCCTTCATTCTGAGAAGTTGTCCCCATGGATTTTTGAATTTGTTTTTGCACAGAATTGGGTAAATCTTGTAGACCTCCCACCAACTCTAAGCGAATTTTTCTGTCCATCATTTCTGGTAATTCCCGTTGGAGGAACTGTTCTAGCAAGGTCATAATTACACTGACCTCTTGGGGAGGACGCTTCCAATTTTCAGTGGAAAAGGAATAAACGGTTAGGGCTTGGATACCCCAATCATCACAACAGCGTACTAACTCCCGTACCGTATCTACTCCACGAGTGTGTCCCATAATTCTAGGGAGTCCTCGCTGTTGGGCCCAGCGACCATTACCATCCATAATTACTGCAACATGACGAGGAAGCTTTTGGGGATCGAGGTCACTAGGGAGAGTCTTCAGAGTATGGTCAATAATTTGCTTTGCAGTCATTTTTTCTTTTGAGAATCAGAAGAAGGTAAACGGAGTAGGCGTGCAACCATCGCTGCACCTTGAGTATTGAGCTGGCGACCCAAATTTCGCAAATCGGGGGCAACGGCCTCCCGTTCTACTGATTGAGAGAATTTGGCTTCTAAGAGTTCCTTTAGTTTACTGCTGGTTAAGGGACGATTCAGGAGACCCTTTTCCGCCAGAGAGATAGAACCGGTTTCTTCAGAAACGACAACACACAGACAGTTTTCCACGCGGTCAGTAATGCCCATGGCTGCTCGGTGACGAGTCCCCAGCTTACGGGAGGCGGTGCGATCGGATAGGGGTAAAATGACTCCAGCCGCAATAATACGAGACATGCGAATCCAAACCGCTCCATCATGTAACAGGGTACTGGTTTGGAAAATAGTTTGTAACAACTCCTTGGAAACTTCTGCATTTAACCTTACCCCAGGAACAGAAAAATCGCGCTCATCAATGGGCCCAGTCGTTTCTAAAATCAGCAGTGCCCCCGTCCGGTTTTGAGACAGGTCTTTAACGGCATCGACAATTTCATCAATCACACTCTCTGCTTTGGGGGGAGGCTCAGATGGGGGAAGGAACAAACCAATGACTTGTCCTTGGCCCAATTGTTCCAGCAACCGACGAAACTCGGACTGCAAAATTACAGCCATAGCGACGGCAGAACCAATGACTAATTTGTTTAACACAAAGCTCAGTAAGGTTAAGTTCACAACAGAACTGATGGCGGTGGCCAGCATTAGAATAATGAATCCTCGCACCATCCACAAAGTTCGACGTTCACCAATAATCATCAAGACCATGTAGGTCAACATCAAAACAGAGATGAAGTCAACCGTATGCAGCAGGTTTTTGTGAGTATCAGTTAAGTTGGATAACCATTGTGTTAAAAGATCTCCCATAGCTAGGGAATAGGGAATAGGGAATAGGCTGTGGGCAAGAGGCAAGAGGCAAGAGGGAGTGGGCAGTGGCAAAACTGGGTTTTATCCTGCCCTTAAACATCCCTAAGCAGGTACTGCACGCTTCCTACCTTGGACACTTCAGAGGGTATTCAGGTGACGATCGCTACCTGAACCTAGGGACAGACTCAATCTGACCCCAGTTTCGAGTCTCCTGTGATTGCTAAGAAATGGATTTGAGGCGATCGGGAAGACGATCGCAGCTTACCAAGTCTTGATAGGTTTCCCGCTCAATAATCACTTGACCTTGACCCTCTCCGACTAAGACAGCGGCTGGTCGGGTAACGCGGTTATAGTTGGAAGCCATACTATAGTTGTATGCTCCCGTGGCTAAAATGGCGAGGATATCCCCAGATTGCAAGGGGGGAAGTTGGGCTTGTTGGATTAGAATATCGCCAGATTCGCAATGTTTACCAGCAACAGTTACGGTTTCCGTACAGGGTTGGGCCATGCGATCGACAGCTACAGGACGATAGAGGGCTTGATAGGTGATCGGGCGAGCATTGTCGGACATGCCTCCATCTACAGCGATATAGGTTCGCATGTCAGGAATGGCTTTACGGGAGCCGACGGTGTAGGCAGTGATACAGGATGAACCGACTAAGGAACGTCCAGGTTCACAGATGAGGTGCGGGGGAGTAATTTGGGCGTTTTTGCAGGCTGCTACCATCGCGGTACAAACTTGTTTCACCCAAGCGTCAATGGAGGGGGGATCGTCGTCTTCGGTATAGCGAATTCCTAAACCGCCGCCTACATTGAGGACGGAGGGAGATAAGCCAATTTCTCTAGCTTTTAGGAACCATTGCACCATCACCCCAGGGAGATCTTTATGGGGTTCAAGTTCAAAAATTTGGGAGCCGATATGGGCGTGGAATCCTTGGAAATCTAGGCTCGGTTGTTGGGCAATCTCTTGGAGAACCGCTTCAATTTGATTGGGATCGAAGCCAAATTTACTGTCAATATGTCCCGTGCGAATATATTCATGGGTGTGACATTCGATGCCAGGCGTAATCCGAATTAGGATCGGAACGGTTTTTCCTTGAGCGCCACTGAGCTGTGCCAAGGACTCTAATTCTAACCAGTTATCGACAACTATATGAGAGCCAACTTCTAGAGCTTCGGCGAGTTCGGTAGCGGATTTATTATTGCCATGGAAGTAAATCCGATCGGCTGCAACTCCTGCTTGTAGGGCAGTGTAGAGTTCTCCACCCGAAGCGACATCAATGCCCAACCCTTCTGAGCCAGCGATCGCACAAATAGCTAAACAATTCCATGCTTTCGAGGCATACAGAACCGTTGCTTCTCCGGGATAGTAGCGCTTAAGGGCTTCTCGGTATTGGCGACAGGCAGCACGTAAGCTCTCTTCATCAAGGATATAGAGGGGAGAGCCATAGATTTTTACTAATTCAGAAACAGCGACACCACCAATGGTTAATTGATCGTCACTGTTGACTTTAGCGGTAAGAGGAAGTAACTGTTGATTCGGCGAGCGATCGCTGACTGGATCTGCTCCAGAGGAAAGATAATCTGTGCCACGGGGTGAGGTAATGCGGGAGGGTGTGGATACCATAATCTCAGGAAGAGGGTTCGTTATTCATTATTAATTCGTTCTATACTCTATTGTCCATGGTGAACTGCAATTCACCAAGAGTTAAAATCATTCCCTTGTAAGATCTCCCTATCTCCCTATCTTCCCATCCTTATGAACCCATCCATTTCTGTGCCTGTTGTTCTCCATGCGATCGCCCCAGAACACCTAGACGCTGTGCTTACCCTCGATCGCCTCTGTTTTGGACAGTTATGGAGTTTAGACGCTTACCAAAGGGAACTTGAGAGTCCAAATAGTGAGTTATTGGGACTCTCTTTGGGTGAGGAGTTGGTTGGATTAGGGTGCTATTGGGCGATCGTCGAAGAAGCTCATCTGACCATTTTAGCCATTCATCCCCAGTATCAAAATCAAGGCTTAGGGCAATTTCTACTGTGTGCTTTATTGGAGTCTGCCCGACAAAGGGGTTTAGAAAGAGCCACCCTAGAAGTAAAAGCCTCGAACCAGCGCGCCCTAGGACTGTATCAAAAACTCGGCTTTCTCACCGCTGGACGCAGACGCAATTATTATCAAGAAACTGGTGAAGATGCCCTAGTTTTATGGCTCAATGGTTTACAATCGACCCAGTTTCCAGAACAGTTAAGCCAGTGGCAACAGCAAGCCGAATCTAAATAGTTCAGGACACCTATATTAAGTATCGATCCTTGAAAGGCAAGTTGCTTTGAGCTAATTGTTAAGTGCAATATCTTGTATGACTAGGATGAAGTGGAATTGGAGGGGATCGCCAGTATTACCTCTCTTTTGTCACCTTCGGAGGTGGCGATCGCCGATTAGGTAGGAGTTATAGAATTCAATCAAGACAAGGGTTTTCCCAGAGTGACAGAACAGGGAGCGCGATGGTTTCATCGGTCCTGCCTTTCGAGAACTCTTGGTGAATCTCAATCCATAATATCAAGGAAAAAACTCCAGAAATGGCGAAAACTATTGCCCAATATCTTACCCAGATTCTCACAGAAAGCAAACAAAATCCTGAACAGATTGCAAATTATATTGCTGCCTTTTACCAGAAACCCAGAAATGAAGAATTATACGAATGATTGGGAGAAATTCATTCTGGCTTACAAGATTATGATACTCCTTCCAGAAATAGTATTACACTACTAGAAGTCCTACCTTAAGAAGCATCACCCATTACCCAAAATGGTTACTTCAACAGACTTTCGCGGTTTACTCAATCAACGTTTTGCCAACAACTTTTTCCCCATTCCCGCAACCAGTCGTTGGGATGTGGGACTGATGCCCCCTGACTTTCAACTCCCCAATATCACCAATGGGGAAACGGTGCGGCTTTCAGACTACCGCGAGCAAAAACCGGTGATTCTGGCTTTTACCCGCATTTTCACGGAAAAACAATACTGCCCCCTTTGCTTTCCTCACATTAAACAACTCAACGAACAGTATGAAGCCTTTACGGAGCGTGGAGCAGAAGTACTATTAATTACCAGCACTGATGCAGAACAGAGCAAAATCGTAGTTCAAGATTTAGCCCTAAAAATGCCCCTACTTTCCGATCCTGACTGTACCACCTTCCGCGCCTACGCCGTCGGTCAAGCTTTGGGCGCACCCCTGCCCGCCCAATTTATCCTGGATAACCGGGGAATTTTGCGCTACAAGCATCTTTTCTCCTTCCTTCACCCCAACGCAGATATTCAGACGTTACTCGCCACTTTAGATGATCTGTAGCACTACACGCTAGGGAATAGGGAAAAAGATCTCCAGTAGGATGATTAGTGAGTTGGGCATGACCGGCGTTTTTCCCGACAGCATAACCTAATTTAGATAGGTCTACATTAGTAACTTGATTCAGGGCAATATTGGTTTTCAGTGCTGCAATACTATCCGGTTGAAATTCAATCGGAATTACCCGTTCTGCCCCTAAAATTTTGGCAAAATAGACCAAGTGGTTGCCCACATTCGCACCCACATCAACAATCACCGATCGCCGTGTCAGCGTCTCGTTGATAAAATCGAGTTCCGGCTGTTCATAGAACTGGAGATCGTTCACCTGAGTTAATTCTACATCGAAATTTTTACCCGTAACCTGAAATTGAATCACCTGATTGTGGGACTTAAACTGAACTTGAGGCGGCTCGGAACAGACAAGATTGACCCAATTGAGCCATCGCGTAGCTTTACGAAGATTAGGGGCAAGACTTAGAGCCTCTTGCAGATAAGATTGAGCGGCTTTCCAATTTCCTTGTTTCGCTGAAGTAATGCCTAAATCTTGGATATAATTCGGAGCTTGGGGAGAGAGCGCGATCGCCTGTTCAAACCCCTTCATCGCCTCAGCATAATGCCCCATCTGATGATAAATACCACCCAACAAAGCATAGAGTGCAGGTCGGTCAGGATATTGTTCGATCGCCGTCTCCAAAAGCGCGATCGCCACTTCCAGCCATTCTTCCTGACGCAGAAAAGCAATCAACTCCATAAAAGCCGGCACGCTCAGGGAAACCTGATGCAGTGCTTGCTCATACAAAGGGCGATCGCTCTGAAAACTTCCCTGAGCAACCAACGCCGCCTGAAGATGTTGGCATAAATTCTCATCCATCGGCTGAAACAACAACCCATGGCTATAATGACGCACTGGATCCGATAACCGTCCTTGTTGCTCGTAGACCAAAGCTAAATTGTAATGAGCAATCACATGATTCGGCTTGTGTTGCAACGCCCGTTCATATAACCGAGATGCCTGCTCATATTCACCCTGTTTCTTATACAAAACCCCTAAATTCACCAGGGTACTCATATGTTGAGGATCAAGTTCTAAAACTCGCTCATATCCAAGACGAGCCGCTTCCCAATTCCCCTCTCGCTGGTACTGATAGGCTTGTTGAAATTCCTGATTAAGATTAACCATACCGAAACCTATAACACATCCGGTTCTCAAAATCGCCAGAGAGAACAACCTTTCAGTTAAAATTGTAAGCTATGACCTATTGCTCTAGAGACACATTCAAAACACAGGTATAGCAAAACGAGGAATTTGGCTCGGCCTCAGCTCCAGCCAACTCCACCCCCCATTCAGTGAGAGAGCACAGGTCAATCCACTTAGTCGATGAATGAATGATATACCTGGGAACCTCGCTTAATGTAAACTATCGCAAAACCGATTAAACAATCCATTACGGCACAGGCGATCGGATAGCCTATAAACCATGAATCAGGGATCTAAGCCAAAACAATCTTCTCAAGACGACTCAGCTTCCTCAGAAGACATAAAAAAAACTGGGGAAAAAGATGCACGAATCGAACCTGAATGGCGCAAGTTTCTCATCTTAGCCCGTCTTCAGACAACCATTTGGATTACCCTAGGTGGAGTTTTCGCTATAGCCTTGTTTGAAGCGATCCTCTATGGTGAGCAATTTGCCAGTGAACTCCTCAGCGCTCGCATTACTAGCCTATTTGCCCTGGTCGGTTGTTGGGGATTACAAAAAACCCAATTTGGTCGCCGCCATCCAAGCTTACTATTCCTCGGATTATCCTGGTCGGTTACCCTATTACCCCAAGTTCTGGGAACAGCCGCTGGAGTGTGTGAATTTACACCAGAACTTTGGTTCGTCATGTTTGCCATGCAAGCGACTGCCATACCCGTCTCTTGGCTAATTCATATCATTGCTCAAGGGGTGGTTATTGTTTATTTTTGTGTAAATCACTGGATTTTTGGCTTTCCCCTCAGTGAATTATCCCAGACCATCACTGTGGAATCTTTTCTCTTTTTGGCCATGATTCTCCTGGTCTGTTATTTTATTATTTATCAGTATGAACAACTCTCTTATGTAGAATGGACTACTCGACAAGAATTAGAATCTGTCAACAAAAAAGTTAAAAATCTTACTCTTTTCGATCGCCTCACCCAACTCCCAAACCGTCGCCGCTTTAACGAATTTATCGAGCAAGAATGGCGACGGATGAAACGAGATTTGAAACCCCTATCCCTAATTGTCTGTCGCGTTGATTATTTTAAGCCTTATGTCTATAGCTACGGCTCCCAAACGAGCAATGAATGCTTAAAAAGCATTGCTGATGCTATTCGCTCTGTGGTGAAACGTCCAGCAGATATGGTTGCTCGTTATCGGGGAGAAATGTTCGCGATTTTATTACCCCAAACTAACGTTGAAGGAGCCATGCAAGTGGCCACCTATATCCATTCAGAAATCAGTAGCCTCAAATTAGTCCATCCCAACTCCCCCATTAGTCCCTATATCACTGTTAGCTTAGGGGTGAGTAGTGTTGTCCCTCGTAATGATGATTCTGAAGTTACCTTAATTGTTACGGCTGGAGAAGCTTTAGCCGAAGCTCAGGCCCTGGGAGGAGATAACATTATTGTCAAAACCCCCCAGGGATTAAGGTTGGAGAATAGCACTGACTTAGATAACTATACCTCTGGCCCTTTTGATCCTAATTCTCAGTAGAATTAGGTTAGGGGATGAGGGATGGGAAGACGCGGGGACACTCCAGACACGGAGATAGACTAACCCCATAATGGTTAATTGTTAATGGCATTCAGCAGCACTAAGCCCCTAGTTTTCCCAGAAACCGAATCTACGGTGCGGGTGGAATTCCAGAGATCTTCGGCCGTTACCCAAACGGGAGGATACTTATAGCGGGCAACATCGAGGATCAAGAAGCGATCGCTCTGCCGATGATAGGCGGCTACTGGAGAAATATGGCCCCCTCGCTCCTGTTCAATGGACTTTCGCAGATAATTAACCAACACAAAATTATCAGGCTGCTGCAAATTTTCTACCATTAACTGGCGAAATTCCTGCAAACTCAGATCGCCCCCGTGATAAACCTGAGTTTTTAGGGGATAACGAGCTAAAAATGCACCTAACTCTTCTAGAGTCATACCTTGTTTAGCGATTGTTTCTCTGGCGATCACTTGATCGGTTTGGGCATTAAAAATATTATCCTGGGTAAACATTTTTCGACCATACTCGGGTGCATCAGGGGCCTCAATCCCCAACGCATTTAACACCATCACCATACTGGCAACGCCACAAAAAGCCTGGTTTTTTTGGGTTTCAAACTGAATGCTCAACGGCACATAATCTTGTCTAGCACGGCTTTCAACTAACAGCTCTTCCCCAGGAGAGGAATCAAATTCAATTAACCGTTCAGCAATGGGCAAAGTTTGGGCAACTGTTCTGCCACCAAGCAGCAGTAGGCCTAAAACAAGAAGAACAAGGGGTTTACGGGAATTCACAAATCGATTCATGATTCTAGGGTTGCTACAATGACCTAATATCAATTTAAAAGAAAAACTATTGAAAATTTATATATGGCTCAAACAATTTGGATTGCGCGACATGCCAACCGCCTGGATTTTGTCAATCCGGAGTGGTTTAATACGGCCGATCGCCGTTACGATCCCCCTTTGTCTGACGATGGCTTAGTTCAAGTTCAAGAATTAGCCGATCGCCTAAAATCAGAAGGAATCAGCCGGATTTTTGCTTCCCCCTTTCTGCGAACGGTGCAAACCGCCCATGGAGTGGCGAATGTTCTGGATGTGCCGCTACGCTTGCATTGGGGTTTGGGAGAGTGGTTAAATCCAGAATGGATGACGGAGTGTCCCAAAACCCGGTCATTATCAGAATTAGCAGCTCAGTTTTCTCGTATTGATCCAGAGGTTCCGATTGAGGGAAAACCTTGCTATCCGGAAACTGAGACCCAATGTTTTGCCCGTGCAGGACAAACGATCCGAGAGTTAGTTGACCGGTTTGCTCATGAGGATTTGTTGTTTGTCGGTCATGGTGCGTCTGTATTAGGAATGGCGATGGGATTAGTGGATGGAGTGACGGGAGCAGATGTGAATGCTTCTTTGTGCGCTGTGGTCAAGGTGATTAAGGATGGCGATCGCTCAATTATGGAGTTAAATGGGGATACCTCCCATTTAAGTTCTCATGAGCGTCGAGTTCGGTTTCATTAAAGATCACCGTATCACCCGCAGGTAATAGAGTTACAGGATCTTTAATATCCCTGATTAGTGCGAGCCGATCAACCGCGCACTTTGCCATCCTCTAACTGAGTTAATCAGATACACAGTAGAAGAGGGAGCGATCATATCTAGAGTAATGGGGTGTTCGTGAATCAGATTCCGATCTAAAAGCCAAGCGCGGAATGTACCCGCTAAAAGTCCACAGGTGACGGGAGGGGTAATCCATTGTCCCTGCCAATGGAGGACAACGTTGGCAATGCTAGCTTCGGTAATTTGATGGTGTTCGTTCCAGAGCAGCACCTCATCACACTCGGTAACCGCAGCACTAGCTCGAGTATAAACTTGGCGATGGGTGGTTTTGTGATAAAGCCAGATGTTGGACGAGTCAATCGGTTGAGGGGCAAGTTTGAGGCTGATGGGGGTGAGGGAGGAGGAAGGAGTAATAGGAGAGGGTTCTAGGGTCAATTCTCCTTGGGAATCGATCAGCAGACGAATTTTATGGGCAGAGCGGTTGAGCGCAGGAGCTAGGGTTTGGAGCTGCTGGAGTAGTTGGGAGAGATCTAGGGGAATATTAAAGTATTCGGCTGAGTCTTGAAGCCGTTGCAGATGGTAAGAGAGCAGGAAATAACCAGATTGGGGAGTCCAGAGGAGGGTTTCGAGGAGGGAGAAGGGAGGTTGTTGCTCGATAATAACGCGGGATTTGATATAGCATTCTTGATATTCTTCTTGACTATTAGAGTCGGTGACGATGCCGCTACCGATACCGTATTCGGCTTGTTGGGTGTGTCGGTCGATCAGGAGGGTACGGATGGCGACGTTAAATATGGCTTTACGTCCCGGACTCAAATAACCGATCGCCCCAGTATAGATGCGTCGGGGAGAGCCTTCGAGTTCTTTAATGATCTCCATCGTGCGGGCTTTGGGTGCGCCCGTGATGGAGGCGCAGGGGAAAATGTTGGCGAGAATTTGGCTTAGGGGCGATCGCGTTTGAGCCGTCACCGTTGAAGTCATTTGCCAGACGGTAGAATAGCGCTCGACTTCAAATAAGCGAGGGACTTGGACGCTGCCAATGGTGGCGACTCGACCGATATCATTACGAACCATATCGACGATCATCACGTTTTCAGCACGATTTTTCTGGGAATGGTACAACCATTCGGCAAGTTGACGATCTTCAGCTAGGGTTTTTCCCCGTGGGGCAGTTCCTTTCATGGGTTTGCTGGTGAAGGTAGAACCCTTAAGGGTGAAAAAGAGTTCGGGGGAAGCCGAAGCAATGATATAGCGTCCCATGTCCAGGTAAGCTGAATAGGGGGCGGGTGACGATCTTCTCAGAAGATTGAATGCCCAGCGCGGATCGCCGCTAAAGGGCGATCGCAAGCGGAAGGAGTAGTTAACTTGAAAGGTATCCCCTTGGCTGATGTAATTTTGAACCCGCGCGATCGCCTCGTGAAAGTCGGCTTCAGTGAGTTCACTTTCCCAGCTTATTCCTGGATCAGTAATATTGCTGTGGAGATTAATGAATTCCTGGGGGCTGAGGATACGAGAGGGGCGATCGTACAGGGCAAACCAAAGTTGGGGAAAATCAGGGTCTTCATAAACCGTTAAGGCACTATCAAACGCTGGAGAAGCTTCATAACTGAGCATTCCCACCGCATAACAGCCCTGTGTTTCCACTTGGTTTTCAATTTCCTCTAGAGTCGCGATCGGATTACCAGAATTTCCACTTAAACAATAAACTTGAATTGGATCTTCAAATTGTAACCAATACTTGCTTTCATATTGGTAGATATAGGCAAGACCGTTGGTAGTTATTCCCCCTTCTTTGGGGTTATTCATGGGGGAATCAGCAAATTCTTTGACAGAACACTTCTTCATTATACTATCCTTCTCGCTTCATCGATTAATTTCTATGTGATCGTACTTATTTTTAGTGCTTATATAGACAAGAAAGATAGATAAACGTCTATAATTGTAACAAGGATGTTGTCATATCCGAGACATGTTCTTATGATAAGAAGTAGGATTTTAGGGTCATCTATTTGAATCAGAGGTGCTTAGGAATGTTGAATTATAAAGTTTCGCCGATTCTTACTCGTCCTACTGTAGCGCAAGCTGCTCAACAGAAGTTATCGGCTGACGATCGAATTGAGGGATTCAGTCAATTGGTTTCTGGTATGATTCAGTCGCTCTCTACAGTCGATTTACCAGAAGGCGTAGAACCGGAAGACCTGCAAAAGGCTTTAGAGGCATTCCGCGATCGCAAAATTCAGCAAATACAAGAACAATTATCTGTTAAGTCTTAATCTATTTGGATAGGTATTAACTCTGGTGTAAGGGCAATTCAATGATGAACGTTGTGCCCTTCCCGGGTTCAGAGTCACAGGATAATTTTCCCCCATGATGATCAACAATAATAGCATGACATAAACTCAAACCTAGTCCTTTTCCCTTCCCAACCGGTTTGGTACTATAAAAAGGCGTAAATAAACGCTGGCGAATTAAATCTGACATGCCCACTCCATTATCAGTAATCAATATTTTTACAGATTGCATGTGCCAATCTTCAGTGGTAATCCTAATTTCTGGACTATCCCGATTCGAGTAATGTTCCCAGGCGCTATCAATCGCATCAATGGCATTGACTAATATATTCATGAATACCTGATTGAGTTGCCCAGCATAGCATTCAACCGGAGGCAAAACGCCATAGTTTTTAAACACTTCAATCATTGGGCGATTCCCACTCTTCTGTAAGCGATGATTCACAATCATCAATGTGCTTTCAATGCCATCATGGAGATTCACTCGTTTCATTTGAGCTTCATCTAACCGGGAAAATGTCCTCAGAAATAAAACAATTTCGCGAATCCGAGAAGCTCCATTCTTCATGGAGTCTAATAAATCCATACAATCATCTTGCAAGAACTCTAAATCAATATCCTCAGAAAATTTTTCAATCTCATTTCCTTGCTCAGGGAATGTACTTTGGTATAACTGAACTAATTCTAACAAATCATTGAGATAGGCTTTGGCAAAATCAATATTTCCATAAATAAAGCTTACGGGATTATTGATTTCATGGGCAATTCCAGCGACCAATTGACCAATAGACGATTTTTTCTCACTTTCAATTAATTGAGCCTGAGTTGTTTGCAGTTTGAGCAACGCCAGCTCTAATTCATGAGCTTTTTCTTCTGATTCTTGAACTGCCCGCTGAGATTGATCGTACAAATTAGCTTGATAAATGGCAATGGCTAACTGTTTAGCTACATGGGATAATAGGGTAACTTCTGATTCTTTCCAACGGCGCGATCGCTTACATTCATGGGCAATCAATAAACCCCATAATTCCTCTTTGATAATAATCGGGACAATCAGATTAGAACGGACATCAAATTTTTGTAAGAAATCGACATGACACTCATCCAAGTGAGAGGTTAAAATATCATGAATCACCCTAACTCTGCCATTTTTATAGAGCTTGGCATAGTCTTGGGAAAAACAATCATCTGCTCCAACTTCTCCCAAAGTCGATCCCCAGTTTCCTACTACTTTTTCGACAATTACTGACCCTTTCCAGTTCGGTTCAAATTGGTAAATGAGTACTCGATCGGCATCCAAAAGTTTTTGAATTTGATCGACGGCAGTTTTCCAAATCGTTTTTAAGTTTAAACTACTGCGAATTTGATCGGTAATTAAGCGGAGAACCGATTCTTGTTCCTGGGCTTTCTTGAACGAAGTCACATCTGTGTGGGAACCCGCTAAACGGTAAGGGGTTCCATCACTATAGCGATAACATAGTCCACGGGCTAAAATCCACCGATAGCCACCACTAGGACAGTGTAAGCGGTAGGTACTTTCATAAAATTCAGTCCCTCCTTGAATATGGGATTGGAGAGCGGCTTGATGTATGGGTAGATCTTCCGAATGAATTAAGGCTTCAAATTCGCTAAAGGTTTGGGGTAATTCAGATTCCGAAAATCCCAAGATTTTCTGCCAATTTGTATTGAAAAATATGTGCCCAGTGGGTAGATTCCAATCCCATAATCCTTCTTTAGAACTGGGTAGCGCTAGATCGAATTGGGGGCGATCGGAAGACATGGGATCATTAACAGAGGGTACAAGAAGTCCTGTGAGGCTATGATGCATAAGGTTCGGTGATGATAATTGATTCAAGTTGGATCTTGGCGGTAGGCGATCGCCGCATAAAAGGGATCTCCTCCTCCCCAACCCATGAGTTGCAAGAGGGTCGGAACGTTAGGTAAACGCACAATAAATTCAGGTTCTGTAAATCCAGATACCGATTGGATATATTGTTTAAGAAGGTTGAGGCGAGTTTTATCTGTACCATCACGCCAAATTTGAATCGCTTTTTGATAAAACATGCGATTAGAAAAGCTGACAATGACGACCCCACCGGGTTTCAGGATACGGTGAATTTCACTAAAAATGGCATCGGGGTATTGCAAATATTGTATAGAGACACAATTGAGAACTGCATCAAAGCTTTGATCCTCAAATGGCAGTTGCAGAGTTTGATTGAGGTCTTGCACCCAATAGTGATTTAAGCGGGGGTTTTTGGCTAACTCGTCTTCATTTAAACCATGGCCTTCCACATGCTCAAATGTCAGCTCTTCAGGAAGATGGGAAACCCAACTACTCATTAAATCTAAAATTCGGGTCTGGGGTTTGAGGCGATCTCGATAAAGGTCAGTTAACTGCTGGATAAACCCCTCATCCACATGGGTGACGAACCGAGGAAAAGCATAAAACTGGAGATCGTCGCTAGAATCAAGTTTAGTGCGGTCTTGGGGGTGTAAGAGCATGGTTAATCGATTAAAACTTAAACCTGTAAACTTAAATCATTAGGGGTTCCTTTTCACTATAAAGGATTCCTCAGGTTTGGCCTTCTCCCTTCTTTCCGCGATCAGGATAGTTCCATGATTCCCAGTATTATTATTTTCTTTTTAGTGGCGATCGCCTGTCTATCGGGTTCCCTCGTGATCATTCCGGAACCCTATCAAGGCTTAGTCGAGCGCTTGGGCAAATATCACCGTACCCTAGACCCTGGAGTCAATTTTATTATACCGCTGCTGGAAAAAGTGGTGATTCGAGCCTTGATGAGTGAGCGTTTGTTGGATGTCCCTCCCCAACAAACCATCACCAAAGATAATGTATCGTTAGCTGTTGATGCGATCGTTTACTGGCAAATTGTAAACCTAAGACGTGCCTATTATGCCATTAACGATATTGAACATGCCTTAGAAAACTTAGTGTTAACTAATTTGCGGGGGGAAATTGGCCGCCTAGAAATGAGCCAAACCTTTTCAGGAATTAAAGAAATTAATCAAGCTTTGCTAAAACAAATCGACTCGATTACTGACTCTTGGGGAGTGAAGTTAATTCGAGTAGAAGTGCGAGATATTACTCCGCCAAAAACCATTCTTGAATCTTTGGAAAAAGAACGAGCAGCGGAAAGCCAACGTCTGGCTTCGATTATTGAAGCCCAAGGTGGAGCGCAATCGATGAAAATCTTGGCTGAGGCGTTAGGAATAGACTCTAGAAGCCCTGAATTTATCCAATTTATCATCGCCCGACACTATCTAGATACGAATGAAAAGCTTACTGCTAGTCCCAACTCTAAGGTTTTCTTTATGAATCCTAGCGTTTTGAATGACACCCTAATCAACCTTCTTGAATCTGAACGTTCGGGATTGAAGAAAATTGATCTACCTCCTACGTCCTCACCTGGAAATGGCTCGGAAGGCAACCCTGATGGCTAAATGGAATGACATGAAGCTGATAAAACCACACTGTTTATGGACTATTCAAGGAACGGGTACATCTGAGTTGTCCCTATTATCCATTACCTATTCCCTAAGCTTGTTCTTCCTGAGAATTGGCTAAATGAAAAACAATCCGAAACGCTTCATCTAAGGTTGTATCTTCTTCAGTTTTAATGCGCTTGATCCGAGTTTGATTTAATTTAGCAATCAACTCATCATAGGCTTCTTGTTCAGCAGAAGCATCCTGGCGATTAATCGGGGAAATAATCCGATAATCACAGCCATAGCGCTGACATTCTAAACTACCGTACTTGCGTAGGCTTCCATTAGGATGAATGTAAGAGAGGACTTCAAAATCCAACACTCTAGTTGTCATATCCACAAACTCTATAGGTGAAATGTAAGGGTGAATCCGGATGCAGACCGTAATTAACTCTTATACCTTAATCATCTCAGAGTTAACTGCAAATGGCTGTGACTGATGCCAGTTAATTGGGTGAGTTCTCGAAAAGAATTGATTGATCTTGAGCTAGGGATCTGAGTGAGCGATCGCCCTTTGCCATGGGATTTCGATCACACAAACCGTCCCCTCGATCCCCGTTGAATCGTGGTCATTTCTTCCACATTGGGGAATACGCCCACGCCCACAATACCTGGTAGTGAAGGTTTTACTTCCACTTTCACCACCCTAGCCATACAGATCCAAATGGTGCGATCGAACAAATGAAACGTTAACCAGGGACGTTCCAAGAGCAAACTCACCTGCTTTTGAAACTCCTCTGGAGCAATGGGTAAACTAAAAGCCTCTGATTCTCCCGTATCGTAGAAAAATGTAATTTCTGTTGCGTCTGTGTCTTCAGAATACATCAGCGATTTACTCCACACTACTCTATCCTGGATACCATTGTACCCCTTAATGGAGCATGAAAACACCGTCCTGCTTCGGTAGAATAAAGGGGACGAAGCAGGAACAGAACCTCAGGGGTTTACTACGAGTTGATCTAAGTTTGAAGGGCTATGGCAGAGCGCGAGGACTGAGGGGAACAAACTCCCCGTGATGAGTGAGTCCGAGTAACATGGGTTGATTGGGGTGAATGGGATTGCCAGTAATGGCACAGCGTTCTTCTTGATGAGCGATCGCCTCTATAGTAGAGCGAATGTCTTCCGGATAATATTGACACTGATAGTCATCCGATCGCTGTTGCACATAATTCCACAGAATATCTCGCACCATAGCTTGATAGCCCTGATTGCCAGCCAGTTTCTTGAGCTGTTGTTTGAGTTCTTTTTCTAAGCGGATGCTCGTAACTTCCATATCGGTTGTTGATGTTCTTGGGAGGGTGTACATGATTTTTTTCCTCAATGGGTGGACAACTCTGTAATATCAGTGTAGTATTTAAAAGTCAATCCTTACACCTTACAGCCAAAAATTCCCGTGATTCCTGATTTTGCCCGATCGACCAACTCTAACCATAGCCGCGATCAATACGGCTTATGTGGCCTAAGTCTCTATGGAGAAATGGGCGATCGAAGTAAGAATATAGGAACCATCGAGATATCTTGCGGTTTTAGAAATCATTCTGAACCCTGGGATACCATAATCCCGGATGTGCTACAGGCAAACATCCGAACTGATCAGCGAAGCCAAAGGTACAAATTAGAGAGTGTACCTGGGTAAAACTCAAAGCATTCTCCTGTTGTGTTTACCCCCGCTTCGTTCCTAACCCGAAGCGGGGGTAATTTTATGAGGAACTTAGTCGTGACCAGTGCAACCCATGTTTTAAGTCAATCGGTAGTCGTATTTTCTAAGAACTACTTACCCGTCAGTCGGATCGATCTTAAACGAGCGATCGCCCTTTTGGTAACTGGAAAAGCCGAACCTTTAGATTTAGTCAAAGGACAAGAATGGATGGTTCGCTCTCCTAATTTAGTACTGATGGTTCCTGAACATATCCGATTGACTTTTGCGGGGACAGAGGGCATTTGGAAAACACCGCCCGTTAACCGAAAAGAACTGTTACGGCGAGATAAACAGATGTGCCAATACTGTGGCAGTAAGAAGAATTTGACGATCGATCATGTGATCCCTCGGTCAAAAGGAGGTCAACACAGTTGGGATAATGTGGTGATTGCCTGTCAATCTTGTAATTCTCGCAAGGGCGATCGCACCCCAGAACAATCCGGCCTTAAACTACGAACTCAACCGAAAGCACCAATCCACCCGGCCGTGGCGTTTGCGGAACAGTTCTGGAGAGAACATCAAAGAGACCTGGATGCGTATGGAGGCTAGGAAATATGTTGAAGTTAACCTATTTAGATAATGATTTTCATCTAGAGCGCTTTGCCACATCCCTGGAAGATTGGGTCACCGCTCGCTTAACCTTTCTGTTGCACGTGGGTGAGCCAATCTCCCTAGAAAAGACAACAGCCTCTTTCCTACTGCCTGCGGATTTGCCAGAAATGCGCGCCTTAGAAACCCAGGTACGCCGTCAGGTTGATGACCGGATTACGTTAGATCGGGTAGATTGCGATTACAGGGAAGTCAGCTTGCGAGGCACGTGGTTAACGTCTAATCCTGAAGCAGAAGAAGGAATCTTCTTAGTTGAATTAGGCGATCGTACGGAGTTCTTTCTCTTCCACCTCTGGATGGCATCTAAAACCCAAACCGCGATGAAAAATTAATTTCAAAAGCCCCTAGCGCGATCGCCTGGGGCTTTTTCCGTTGAGCGATCGCATGTTCAAGCCACACCAAAATCTGTGTATTGACGCACATGGGGAGGATGGAAGCCTAAAATGATATCCTGTGGGGGAACCCCTAGCTCTACCAACTCTTCAGCTACACAAATATTGGTTGCGTCATGTTGAATCCAGATTTTGCCGTCAATAATATCAATATGAATCACCGAACCATGGACGCGCCGTTGGTTATCCCAACCTACATTCATCAGTTCATAGCGATCTCGCTCCAAATCAAGGATCACTTCCGGTTCAATCTCCCCATTAGACGGTTTGTATTGCCCATATTTGAGGATCAGATTACGAACCAGTTCGCGATAGTTCTCTAGGGTATCCATTGGATCAATCTCCTTGCGACTTCATCAAAAATCATCAGTTTGATATCCCAATTTCTTAAAATAAGCTGACCTAACTTTTCCGTCAAAATCGTTTCATACGTTCGTTTGGGAACTGCAAGATAGAGCATTCGTTCCGGTTGCAGTTCTGCTAGGATGCTTTGATATATTCCATACTGTCCAAGTGCATCTCCCAGATCGGTTACTGGAGAAGACTTGAGGAAACTTTTAATTTCAACAGCTATTTTACGATTTCCCTTTTGTGCGGCGATCGCACTTCGTTCTGCGCCCAGATCGACGAATAAATCCCGACCTCCATAAGATAAATAGAGTGGATCATCCGTAATTGTCTAACCTTCATCGATCAAAAGTTGGACAACAAGATTATGGTAGAGATCCTTAGCAGGCATGGAACCGACTGTTACTTATAGTCTAGATTTTATGATATCGCAATAAATGCCCCTCCTTGTCTGTGCCCGAACCCCAAGAAAAAACTCAGTTCCCGTCATTTAGAGAACCGAGCCTTGAACCTCGGTAATTTTTTACCCGTGGATTATAGAAGACATGAGCCTTTACACCGCTTCAGCCTCTTGGACCTCAACCGCATCTACCTGAAACGCAGCCTGAGTTTTTTCCCGATCCAACTTCAAATACAACACCCCTAACGGAGGTAAGCACAACTCAACCGAATAGGGATAATTATGGAACCACCACTCATCAGTCCATTTACCCCCCAAATTCCCCATATTGCTACCGCCAAACTCATAGGAATCACTATTAAACAACTCCGTATAGAATCCTGGCTCAGGAACTCCAATTCGGTAGTGGGAATGGGGTTGAGGCGTAAAGTTACAAACAATCACTAAAAAGTCATCGGATTCCTTATCCCGACGGATAAAAGAAACCACACTATGATTATTATCATTACAATCAATCCAAGAGAACCCTTCTTGATTAAAATCCTGAGTATAAAGAGCTGGCTCGCTACGATATAGAGCATTAACCTCACTCATAAACTTCTTCAGTTTTTGATGCTCTTCATACTGCAACAACTGCCACTCTAAATCGCTCCACACATTCCACTCATTCCACTGGCCAAACTCCATGCCCATAAACAACGTTTTCTTGCCAGGGTGAGCATACATATAACTAAACAGAGCGCGGACACTAGCAAATTTTTGCCAATGGTTCGGGTCATCGGTTGGCCCAGGCATCTTACCAATAATGCTACTCTTACAATGCACCACCTCATCATGGGAGAGCGCCAGCATAAAGTTCTCACTATAGTGATACATAATGCTAAAGGTGACATTATTTTGATGGAACTGCCGGAACCAGGGGTCAAGACTGAAGTAGTCCAACATATCATGCATCCAGCCCATGTTCCACTTCAAATTGAAGCCTAAACCACCAACGTAGGTCGGCCAAGAAACCATCGGCCAAGAAGTCGATTCTTCCGCCACCGAAATCGTTCCAGGGAAATAACTAAATACGCAATGGTTAACTTGGCGCAGAAAATCAGCCGCTTCAATATGTTCATGACCGCCATATTGATTCGCAACCCATTCCCCATCTTTACGCAGATAATTCAGATAGAGCATGGACGCAACTGCATCGACTCGCATCCCATCAATGTGGAATTTATCAAACCAGAAGAGGGCGTTGGCCACTAAAAAGTTGCGGACTTCATTGCGGCCATAATTAAACACTAAGGTTCCCCATTCCTTATGTTCCCCTTTCCGAGGGTCAGCATGTTCATAGAGATGGGTGCCATCAAAGAACGCCAGACCATGACCATCTTTGGGGAAGTGTCCGGGAACCCAGTCTACTAATACCCCGATGCCATTTTGGTGACATTGATCGACAAAGTACATGAAATCTTGGGGCGTTCCAAACCGGGAGGTTGCGGCATAATAACCCGTGACTTGGTAACCCCAACTACCATCAAAGGGGTGTTCGGCGACGGGAAGTAGTTCAATATGGGTAAAACCCAGTTCTTTAACGTAGGGAATTAGTGTATGAGCCAGTTCGCGATAGGTGAGGAAGCGACCACCAGGATTAAGTTCTGAAGTGATGACAACCGGTTCAGTTTCACCATTGGGCAGTTTAGCGGGTTCTTCTGAAGAGGCATGGAGCCATGACCCTAAATGGAGTTCGTAGACAGAAACCGGTTTGTTTAAGGGGTCAGTATTCCGTCTCTCTTCCATCCAGTCGCTATCCCCCCAGGTGTAGTCATCTAGGTCAGTAACGATGGAGCTGGTTTTGGGCCGGACTTCTTGTTGGAACCCATAGGGGTCTGATTTTTCGTAGATGTGTCCGTGAGGGTTTTTGATTTCGTATTTGTAGAGGGTGTTTACACCCAGGTCAGGAATGAAAAGTTCCCAGACTCCGTTACCCGTGCGTCGCATTTGGTGCTGACGGCCATCCCAGTTGTTGAAGGTTCCAAGAACGGAGACGTTTCTGGCGTTGGGGGCCCAAACGGCAAAGTAAACTCCTTTTACGCCATCAACAGTCATGAGGTGAGCGCCGAGTTTTTCGTAGATGCGGTGATGGTTTCCTTCGGCAAACAGGTGAATATCAAATTCGGTGAGTTTGGGAGATTTGAAGGCGTAGGGGTCGTAGATGATGCGCTCGTGTTCGCCTTCTTTGATTCGCAGTTGGTAGTTACTTAGTTCGGGGATGTCAATGTTGCACTCGAAGAAGTGGGGATTATGTACCGACTGCATGGGGTATTCTTGGCGTTTTTCGGGCAGTACCACGGATACAGATTCGGCGTTGGGTTGATAGGCTCGCACGACCCAGGTTGATTTACCGTTATTTTCTATTTTGTGGGGGCCAAGAACTTCAAAGGGGTCATGATGTTGGTTCCATACAATGCGATCAATTTGGTCGGTGGCAATGGTCATTGACATTTAATTATCCTTCCTTAAGTTTAAGAAATTTGATTGGGTTTGGTGGGTGTCCCCAACTGGGTCGGGATGATTACATTTTCTTTATATTTGACCATAAATCCTATACCAATAGGGAAGAATTTGGGGATTGGGGGATAACCCTGGGGACTGTATCACATTACCTTTAAAGGTTGGCTTTGGGAATCAGGTGAAGGGGGAATGAGTAAGGGTTAATCGCCCATTCCTCCCATTCCCCTATTCCCCTAGCTCCCTAACCCTGGGGGTAAGGCTTCCCCACAAAGTTGATGGATTTCCTCTATTCTTTGAAATAACCAGGGATATTGGGTTCTGTAGTGGGGAATCAGGGCTAGGGGACTGAGGAGACCCGCGGCTGCAATATCAGCAATACTAATCTGTTGGCTAACAAGATAGGGTTGATTTTGCCAGGAGTCGCCCAGGATTTTCAGGCCTAATTCTAGGCGTTGGCTGGCGAGGGCAACGGCACGGGGGCCGATGTTATATTGTTTTTTGACAATTTGAATGACGGCTTGGCTAAACCAGGAGGGATCAATGGATTTTCCCTCTCCAGAGCGATAGTGATAGTAAATGAAGCGGGTGGCAACGCCTAGACTTTCGTCGAGCCAGTCTTCGAGAAGTTCGGCTTGCTGCTGTTGGTGGCGATCGCCTAAAATTAGAGTGCGATCGGGATGCTCTTTCTCCAGATAGTGCCAAATTTCAGTCGAATCTCCAATGGCTTGGTTCTCTGATAACAGTACTGGTACAGTTTGCCCTCCCGTTAGGGGTTTGACGCGCAGAATGTGAACCCCAGGAGTTAGGTTTTCTACGTCATAAGTAATTTTCTTATAGCCTAGAATTAAGCGGGCTTTGCGACAGTAATGAGAGGTACTAAATTGCAGTAGACGCATTCTTATTCCTTTCCATAAAGATATTCAATCACTTGGTTAAAGTAAATTTCCGCTACCTTGTCTTCTGGACAAAGTCGTAAACATTCTTCAAAATATTCAGCAGATTGATGAAATTGCTGCAAATAGTAATAGGTTAATCCTTGTTCAAATACCGTTTTTGTTTGCATTTTTGCCCTTCGGGTAGACACCGGGTCGGCATTAAAGACTTCAAACACAGAAACCCGTTCCGATTTGCCTTTCACTCTAACTTTATCAATAATTCTGATTTGATAGTTAGAGTCATGTTGAAGGCGTAAAAAAGTATGTTCAGAAATGAGTAAAGGAACCTGATAATTTTTGGTCAGTCCTTCTAGTCGGGAAGCTAAATTAACGGCATCACTAATGACTGTACTATCCATACGGTTTTTACCCCCTACAGTTCCAATCATCATTAAACCTGTATTAATGCCAATCCCAATTTTGAGTTTAGGTCGTCCAGGACGACCGCGTGTTTCATTATAGCTATTGAGTTCATTGAGCATCGCAATTGCTGCTTGCAGGGCATTATCTGCACTCCCATGAAAGATGGCCATAATGGCATCTCCAATATACTTATCAATAAATCCATTATTCTCAACAATTGGAGTCTCCATCCGGGACAAATAAGCATTAATAAACTTAAAATTATCTTCAGGACTCATGGCTTCTGATAAACTGGTAAAGTCTCGGATATCAGAAAATACAATTGACATTTCCTGCTGAACATGATTGCCGATATCTACATCTAAGATACTCTCTTTATGCAAAAGCTGAATGAATTCTTGAGGCACAAATCGACCGTAAGCATTTTTGAGTTCCACCTCTAAGTTTAAGGCATTTTCTAAGTCACTTAAGGCAATTTCTAAATTAGTATTGACCTCAAACATATCTTCAATAAACTGTTGTCGCTCGGCTTCTGCTGATTTGCGCTCAGTAATTTCCTCAATAAAACCTTGATAATAGAGAAAATTCCCTTCTTGATCGTAGACACTACGGGCATTTTCAGAAATCCAAATTACTGTCCCATCTTTTCGATAAACTTCAGACTCAAATCCTGAAACTTCATGATTTTTATCCATTAATTCCAGAAAGTTTTGTCGCTGTCCTCGATCGACATAGAGTTGTTCTTCTATATTGACAATCCCATTAATGAGATCTTCGGGAGAGTCATAACCATAAATTCTGGCTAAAGCTGGATTAGCACTAATATACTTTCCATCAGGAGTCGCTTGAAACACTCCTTCTAAAGCACTTTCAAAAATTCTACGATATTTATCTTCTGCTTGCTTTAAAGATTCAATTAAATGAGCTTGTTCTTGATTGAGTTTTTCTAGATCCGAATTTGCTTTTTGCAACTGAATATTAGTCTCAATTAACATTTGTTCTTGGGAATAGCTATTCAGCGCTTCCCGAATGGTTAATCGCAAATCTTCAATTTGCCAAGGTTTGGTCAAATATCGATATAAGTTCGCATAATTAACTACATTACGAATCCCTTCAATATCGGCTTGCCCAGTCAACATGATTTTAATTGTTTTAGGGCAAATCTCATGAATTTTTTTCAGCAGTTCATCCCCTTTCATTCTGGGCATCATATAATCAGAGATGACCAGAACTACTTCACTATTTTCTGCTAAACATTTGTGGATAACTTCTAAAGCACCACTCCCATTTTCTGCCAACTCTACTTGATAAGATTTACCAAATTCTCGTCTCAACATTCTCTTGAGACTATCTAAAATAAAATGCTCGTCATCGACACATAAAATTACCGGTTTATTCATAACGAATTTGAGTCAGAAAAAATCAAGTAAAATCAGTTTACTTTTAGGAATAAGATGAAACTTAATCTTGCCCATACATCTGAACTTTCTGGAGTCCTGATTTGATGGTTTCGATTAGTTTATCCTGCTTCCAAGGTTTAGCTATATGTTGATAAAGGTTGGCATGTTTTTGCGCTCGTTCAATAGCTGACTGATCAGCTTGTCCCGTTAACATCACCTTAATCACTTTCGGAAATTTTTGATGAACATGAATTAAAAATTCATCCCCTTTTACACCAGGCATAAGCCAATCGGAGACAATGACAATTAAATGATTATCCGTTTCTTGGAGTTCTTCAATAATCTCCCACGCTTCATCGGCACTTTCTGCTAGTTCATAAATATAGTTATCTAAGAAAGCATTTTTAAGTTGAATTTTTAGACTATTAAGAACGACACTTTCATCATCAACGCATAAAATAATGGGCTTAGGCATGGGAATTCACCTCCTGAGTGGATAAGGGTAAGGAAACGATAAATTGAGTATTCCCAGGAACTGAGTTCACTTCTATTTTACCTTGATGCTTATGAATAATTTTTTTGACGATATCCAATCCTAATCCACTTCCTTCTCCCGGGGACTTCGTTGTAAAAAAAGCATCAAATATTCGGGGCATATTTTCCGATGATATCCCTGGGCCTGTATCGGTGATTTTGACATGAACATACTGTTGCTCTGGGAAAACATCAATGAAAAGAGTTCCTTGATAGTTCATGGCTTGCAGAGCATTATGGATCAAGTTAGTCCAAACCTGATGTAGTTCATCTGGATAACACCAAATTGGTGGAGTATCTTTGTAATTTTTAACCACATCAATTCCTTTTTTAAGCTTATTTTGATATAAAGTCAGCACCGTTTCTATTCCTGAATTAATTTGGGCGAGTTCTTTACTATTATGTAAGTCATGTCGGGCATAACATTTAAGGGCGAAAACAACTTTTGCCGCTTGATCGGTAGCCGTAGAGACTGTTTTTACGCTTTTCTGAATACTAGAAATTTGATAGACCATATTGAGGACTTTATCGTTCTCTGGTTTGGCCAGCTCAGGAATAATATCGGTGATTTTGTCATAAATTCCTATATCAACTAAGGTATCAGCGATCGCGTCAGCTTCAGGAATGTGATAAGCTTCAAGCTGGCGAACTAATCCCTTTCGATTTTTTCTTTTTTCTCGACTCGATATATGATCGTTAGATTGGTCTATTTGATTACTAAGTTGATAGAAGAATTTTTTTCGATCAACTGTCATAGTTTCAAAAAAACAAGGTAACTCTTCGAGAGTGCGATCAAAAAATTGAGTTAGGTTATCTACAGATGCCCGAATTGCGCCTAGGGGAGTATTGATTTCATGGGCAACTCCAGCAATGAGTTGTCCTAGGGCGGCCATTTTTTCGGATTGAATTAACTGGGACTGGGTTAATTTCAGTTGTTCTAAGGTTAGTTCTAGTTCTTGATTTTTCTGCTGGAGTTGATTTTGCAAAAAGATGTTGTCTAAATGGGTTTTTACTCGCACTAAAACTTCATCAATTTCAAAGGGCTTGGTAATATAATCAACAGCTCCCAAATGAAATCCTTTGACTTTATCGAAGACTTCATTCATGGCGCTGATGAAAATGATGGGTATCGATTGGGTTTTGGGATTATTTTTGAGCCGTTGACAGACTTCATAACCACTGATCTCCGGCATCATGATATCGAGAAGAATTAAATCAGGAGGACTTGCTTCAATGGCAGAAAGGGCTAAATTCCCACTGGGTACTGGTCGGACTTTATAGGAGTTTTCACGCAGGATTTTCACCAGAAGTCTGAGATTTTCTGGAGTATCATCAACGACTAAAATATCGGCTTTAGGAGATGAAAAGGGCTGAGAATTCATACGTTTAAATAAATAAGGGAAGTTCAATAACAAACTAAAGTGTAAGGATTGAACCGGTGCCAGAAGTGCCTGTAAGTAGACTAAGCTAGTCTTAGGATATAGAGACCAATTTAGGGGATTGGCTCCGGCATATCTTCAGGAAAGCCTTCGGTTTGTCCATCTCTCGATAATCTGATGCTCGCAGGGTAACCCCCAGATAGTAGACTAAACAGTACCTAGGCTTGACCCCATTGTAGAGCCACAGGTCGTTGTACAAAACTCTAATTCAGAAGCACACTTGAACCTATGACCACAACCGATCCAGTAAAGTTGATGAAACAAGAGGTGGGTAAAGCCGCAGCATCCAAGGTAAAATCAGGGATGATTGTTGGCCTAGGAACCGGATCAACCACTGCTTATGCCATTGAATATATCGGCGATCGCCTAAAATCGGGCGAAATTGAAAATATTCTTGGTATTCCCACCTCCTTTCAAGCGGAAGTTCTGGCTAGACAATATGGTATCCCCTTAACTACCCTCGATGTAATCGATCGCATGGATCTTGCCATTGATGGCGCTGATGAAGTTGATCCTAACAAAAACTTGATTAAAGGCGGAGGCGCTGCCCACACCCGCGAAAAAATTGTCGATACCTTGGCCGACCAATTTATTGTAGTGGTAGATTCTGGTAAGCTCGTCGATCGCCTTGGCTCTACCTTCCTCCTACCCGTTGAAGTGATGCCCATGGCTATGACAACTGTGATGAAAGCCTTAGCCAAACTCGGCGGTAAACCCCAACTGCGGATGGGAGTGAAAAAAGCAGGGCCAGTGATCACTGACCAAGGTAATATGGTCATTGATGTCAAGTTTGACTCGATTGATAACCCGACTGAACTGGAAAAAACGATTAATAATATTCCTGGAGTCCTAGAAAATGGGCTGTTTGTTGGTGTGGCTGATGTGATCCTAGTTGGAGAAGTTAAGGACGGTCAACCCTCAGTTCGGGAGTTTTAAGCGCTACGCGCTGGTAATAGGTAATGGGTAATAGACCTAATTTACCTATTCCCTATTTCCTATGCCCCCCTCAAAGCACCCCCGAAGACCCTAAATTTAAGATAAACCGGGCAATATTGAAATAAATTAAGACCCCCAAAACGTCAACCGCCGTAGTAATAAACGGTGCAGACATCAGGGCTGGATCAAGACCTAGAGAGCGGAAGATAAAGGGTAATCCGGAACCGGCTACAGAAGCTAAAATCGAAATCCCTAACAGAGACATTCCCACAGCGATCGCAATGGCGAAGTTGACCTTGAGCAAAAATAGCGCTCCTAGGGTGGCTAAAATGCCCAGGGTTACCCCTAAAATCGATCCGGCTAATCCCTCCCGGATCACCACTTGAGGCATACCTAGAGACCGAATTTCGTCCGTATTCAGCCCCCGAATGACCACTGTTGAGGACTGCGATCCCACATTCCCCCCAGTTCCCGTCAATAGGGGAATAAAGGCCGAAAGGACAGCATATCGAACAATTAATTCTTCCTGCGATCGAATAATAAACCCAGTGACAGCATTAGTTCCCAATAAAATCAGCAGCCACATCACCCGTCGTTGAGCTACCCGCCATAAGCTCATCTGGAAATAATTATCACCATCTGACTGAACCCCCCCAAAGGCATAAATATCTTCCGTGGCCTCCCGTTCAATAATATCAATTACATCATCAACGGTGATAATTCCTACCAATCGTTCTTCCCGGTCTACCACAGGAACAGCCAAAAAATCATAGCGCTGAATGAGTCGAGCGACTTCTTCCTGATCCGTATTGGTGTGTACAAAAACGGTATCGCTGGTCATCACCTCACCAATTTTCTGATCGGGTTGGGTGATGATTAAATCTCGTAGGGAGACAATTCCAGTCAGACGACGGGCACTATCGGTGACATACAAATAAAAGACCGTTTCACTCACATGGGATAAATTCCGAATGCGTTCAATGCTCTGGCTAACCGTATACTCTTCCTTCAATGAGATATATTCTGGGGTCATGATCCGACCCGCAGTATCCGGTTCATACCCCAGAAGTAAATTCGTTGTTGCCCGTTCTGAGGGACTCATATGATCGAGTACCCGTCTGACAATTTTGGCAGGGAGTTCGTCAAACAGCCTCGCTCGGTCATCAGGAGACATTTTATCGACAATATCGATCACTTCTTGGCGCTGAAATTTTTCTAAGAGGGACTGTTGCACTGAAGAGTCGAGATTTTCGTAAACATCGATCGCCTCTGCTTTCGAGAGTAACCGAAAAGCGATCGCCTGCATTCCCTCTGGTAACCCTTCAATGGCTTCTGCGATATCAGCCGGCCGCACAGGCACTAAAATCGCTTTAGCACCCTTATAATCTTCTGTTTCCAGGAGGGCTTGCAGTTGTTGGCGCACCAATTCTCGTAACTCACGACGAGAGGGCAGGGAGGTTGTTGTTTCTTCAGTCACGGGTTCCCCTCCTAAACTGAGTTGATGGCTGGATCTAGTTTAGTGGGTCTTGTGCCGGATTTATAGAGAAGGGAATGGGGAAGTGGGGAAGATGGGAAAATGGAGATTACCCATTACCCATTACCTATTACCCATTTTTAATTGAGATGAAAATTCTGTTAGTTGATGATGAAGTTGCCTTAACCGAGTCCCTCAGTCAAGTCCTTAGGCGAGAAGGATATGAAGTCGATATTGCCACGAATGGAGAGCAGGGAGAACAGTTAGCGACCACTGGAGACTATAATTTGCTCATTCTCGATTGGATGTTACCCCATCGATCGGGGTTAGAGATTTGCCGATCGCTGCGAAATGGCAAATTGGCTACCCCAGTTCTATTTCTCACCGCGAAAGATACCTTAGACGATCGCGTGATGGGACTCGATAGTGGGGCAGATGATTATATGATTAAGCCCTTTGAGTTGCGGGAATTCTTGGCTAGGGTACGGGCATTATTGCGCCGTTTTTCGACTCCTCACCCTTCAGTATTGCAGGTGGAAGACTTACGATTAGATCTCGATAATCAAATGGGCGATCGCCAGGGACGCTTAATCCCATTATCCCAAAAAGAATGTCATCTGCTCGCCTATTTTATGCAACATCCCGGTCAACTCCTCACCCATAACCAAATTTATCGAGCTACCTGGAGCACCGAGGAATCACCTAATAGTAATGTTTTAGCTGCTCAAGTGCGTTTGCTACGCCGAAAAATCGAGTTACCTGGAGAATCCCCCTTAATTCATACCGTTTATGGCAAAGGCTATCGGTTTGGCAGCCTAGCCGATTAAAATAGAGCAAATGTATTCTTAATATAGAGCATAGACTATATACAGACTATCGCTTCACCGCTAAAATCCCTAATGCGAAGTTGACTTGAGTGCATCGTTATCTCTGTTCCCCTTGCTTGAACGCAGTACAATGTTAAAGAGAATTCGTTTCTTAAAAAGAATAAATTTACAAACCAGGCTGTTTTTAGCTTTTCTAACCCCCACCTCGATCACTTTGCTCACTATCATACTTGGAGTACTAGCAGTCAATCGATTAAATAGCTATAGTTAGCAATTAAGTGAAAATAATTTGCCCAGTATTGATGGCTTGTGGAAAATTAACGAAGGTCAGACGCAAATTGCTTCTGCGGAAAACACATTACTACAACACCCTTTGACCTCTGCGAATCGAGAGCTAGCCTTAAGCAACATTCAAAACGCTTGGACTCAGATTAACGAAGGATTTGAGCAAGGACTCAATACCCCAATCAACAATCCGGAGGAAAAGCAATTAGACACTCAGTTTCGACAAAACTGGGATGCCTGGAAGCGTGCCCATGAGAGTTATCTCGATCGTGAACGACAGTTTTATCAACTCGGTATCCCCAACCCTGAGCAAAAACGCCTCAAACTGCTTCTAGAAAGACAAAACAATTCACCTGAAATGGAACGGGTGAACGAAGCGATCGCAGCTCGTAGCGAAATGTTAGAAGCGAACCGCCAGAAACAACCGTTATTCAGGCAAGCAACGACCTCTTTGCTGGCATTGTTACAGAATAATCAAGAGTTTGCGACTCAAATTCAGCAGGGTTCCATCCGCACAACTCAACAAGTTCAGTCCATTGCGATCTTTGTATTAGCCACTATGCCGCTGCTAGTCAGCGTGTTAGCGTGGATGTTAAGCCGGAGAATTTCCCAGCCGATTGATCGACAGTTTAACACCTTAATCAAGGATTTGGAACTTGCCCGTGACACGCTAGAAGAAAAGGTGAAAGAACGTACCCAAGAATTACAGGAATCCCTACATCGTCTCACCCAAACCCAATCGCAACTGGTTCAAGCTGAAAAAATGTCAAGTTTGGGGCTATTAGTTGCAGGAGTCGCGCACGAAATTAACAATCCAGTGAGTTTCATTTACAGCAATCTCACACATCTACAAGAGTACACTCACAATTTGCTCGACATGATGCAACTTTACCAAAAGTATTATCCCAATCCGTCGGCTGAAATTCAAGCTGAAGCTCAAGAAATCGATCTCGAATTTGTCCAGGAAGATTTACCTAAAATACTAGACTCGATGCAACTTGGAACCGATCGCATTCAGAAAATTGTGCTGTCGCTACGGAATTTCTCGCGTTTAGATGAAGCTCAGTTTAAGGCTGTAGATATTCATGAAGGTATCGACAGTACTCTACTAATTTTGCAATATCGTATCAAAGCGAACTCTGAGCGTCCTCAAATTGAAATTGTAAAAGAATATGGCCAATTACCATTGGTCGAGTGCTATCCTGGACAGCTTAATCAGGTAGTGATGAACATTCTGGCGAATGCGATCGATGCCCTAGAAGAATCAAACGTTGAGCGAACTTTTGAAGACATTCAGGAAGACTCCAACCAGATCGTAATTTGTACTTCACCGATCAATGAAGACTGGGTACAAATCGCGATCACTGATAACGGATCGGGAATGTCTGAACAAGTTAAACAGGAGATTTTCAATCCCTTCTTCACCACCAAACCGATTGGAAAAGGAACAGGGATGGGAATGTCGATCAGCTACCAAATTATCACCGAAAAACATAAGGGTAAGTTAGAGTGCCTTTCAACGGTTGGTCAAGGAACAAAATTCGTCATTCAACTTCCAATTCAACAGTAATTCTGGAAAGTACGATAACTAGGACATTGCAGTCTATTGCAGTGACAGAGTTTAAGTAGTGCATTAGAAAATCATTATAATTCTTAGAATTAAAGTCAAAGTCATGAAAACCATAAAAGTGGATCGAGTAAGTTCTGTAGAAGAGGTTAAAAAACTTCAAGGTTTAGGGGTCAATGCCATTGGTGTATCACTTTCAGTTGACCGTGTTTTTAGAGATAATCGTATCTTATCAAAAAAAGAAGCTTTACTGATTAAGAAAAAAATAGAAAAAGACACAGTATTTGTGGGGTATTTGTCAGGAGAAAACTACCAAAAAACAATAGAATTGGCAGTGAATATCGGCTTTGATTATATTCAACTATCTTCAAGTCAAATTTTACCAGATGAGGTGTATGAAGAATTAAAAGCTCAAAAAATTGGCCTGATTTATTGTAGCTTAGAATGTTCTTACGATAGCGATCCTTCCTGGATACTTGGAGATTTACATAATGTTAAGTTTGACTTTGCTCAAATCGATCTATTACCTGATGTAATAGATTCATGGAAATTTCTAAAAGAAAAATGCCCTGATTTTCCTGATGAACTTCAAGTTTCTGATATCAATGCGATCGCTGCCAACAAACCCTTACTTATTACCACTGATTTGTCAGCACAAAATACAGGAGAGATATTTGATTCACTGAGTAATATTAAAGGGGTCGCTTTTGTTCTAGGCGAAAATCCAACTAGAAATGATTTTCATTATTTTAGCTATTATGAAGTCATTGAAATACTTGAACCGATTACCTTTCAGGGTTTGTCATGCTGAAAACTGTCCACTTTAAGATGATTCATGAATCAATATGATTCTTAATGGGCAAGCAGATAGTAAATGTGGTTTTTTGTTGGGGAATAGAGTGGCATTCAAGGAGTCCATCATGGCGTTGGATAATTTGGTGGGCGATCGCCAATCCTAATCCTGTGCCTTTTCCCGCTGGTTTAGTGGTGAATTGATAGTCAAAAATTTGACTTTGTATGTCTTCAGGGATGCCTAACCCGTTATCGGTAACCCGAATTTGGATGAGGGAGCGATCGCTGATAAATTCGGTTGCAATGGTAATGCTATAGGATTCCTCTGAAGAATGCCCCCCATTTTTCTCACACCGCTCATCTAAAGCATCAATACTGTTGGCTAACAGATTCATAAATACTTGATTGAGTTGTTCGGGATAACAGAGAATTTGAGGTAACTCTTGATATTCTTTTCTGATTTCAATGGCTCCTCGATTCCCATTGCTTTTGAGGCGGTGTTTGAGGATGAGTAGGGTACTTTCGAGTCCATCGTGAAGATCGGATTCTACTGGCTGATCATTATTTTTTCGGGAAAACTTGCGTAAGGAAACACTAAGTTGTTGGATGCGATCGCTACCTATCTTAATTGAATCGAGAATATTGGGTAAGTCTTCTAATACATACTCTAAATCAATGGTCTCCGAGTGATCGATAATTGCCTCTGTAGGTTGGGGATATTCCCGCTTATAGAGTTGTAAATGGTCCATTAAACTCTGTACCCCTTCTTGGGCAAATGCCAGATTATTCGTAATAAATCCCAAGGGATTATTAATTTCATGGGCAATTCCGGCAATGAGTTGGCCCAAGGTTGCCATTTTTTCACTTTGAACCAACTGAAGTTGAGTATGCTGCAAACTTTCAAAAGCCCCCAATAAAGCCGCCGTTCGAGCTTCCACTTTTTGTTCTAATTTAAAGGTTAATTCTCGAATGGTTAATTGACTTCTAACGCGTGCTAATACTTCTTCACACTGAAATGGTTTACTAATATAATCTACTCCCCCGACTTGAAAGGCCTTTACCTTATCAATCACATCATCTAAAGCGCTAATAAAAACCACTGGAATTTCCGCAGTCTCTGGATTAAGTTTTAAGCGTTCGCAAACCGTATACCCATCTAAATCGGGCATTTTAATATCGAGAATGACTAAATCGGGAGGATCGGCCTGGCAAGAATTTAAGGCCATTTCTCCATTGAGAGCTTTACGCACTTTATACCCTTGTTCGGCTAACATCGTAGAGAGTAAGCGAATATTATCCGGGGTATCATCGACAATTAAAAGGTTTTTTGAATCTGTATTATTGTTCACTATAAGAATTGGGTATAACAGGACAACTGTTGACAGTTTTTAGACGGTTAAATCGTTATCGAAATACGGAATTCCTGCCTTGTTGTTTGGCATGATAGAGCGCTTTATCCGCACTGGAAATCAAATCTTCTGGAGATAAATCGGAATCTGGAAACCGACAAGCCACTCCCAAACTAACCGTAACATATGAACTCACGATCGATTGACTATGGGGAATTTTGAGGGCTTTAACTTGCATACGAATGAGTTCAGCCACTTGTAAGGCATAATCTGACGAGGCATTGGGTAAAATAACAGCAAATTCTTCTCCCCCATATCGGGCAACTAAAGAGCCAGAATAGGTGACGACTTGCTTCATCGCTTGAGCCACCTTTTGTAGACATTGATCGCCCTTCAGATGGCCATAGGTATCATTATAAAGTTTAAAATAATCGACATCAGCCAAAATCAACGATAGGGCTTGGGGATATCCTCCGGTATAGGAAGGCAGAGAAAATAACCGTTTCCATTCTTGTTTGAGATAATCATTAAAATGGCGACGATTACTGAGTTGGGTGAGTTCATCTACGGTCACAAGCCGTTCTAAGTTCTGTTGCGTTTGTTGTCGTTGGTTGACCTCTTCTTTGAGTTGTTCAAGTTCTTCTTTGAGTTTATTCTGTTGATAACAGAGGCTAAGTTGATGCTCTACCCTAGCTAAGACTTCTTCAACTTGGAAGGGTTTAGTAATGTAGTCTAGTCCGCCAGATTTGAAGGCCTGCAATTTATGGTTGGCTTCATCTAAGGCGCTCAAGAAAATAATGGGAATTTGGGCAGTCATGGGCGAAGATTTGAGGGCATCACAAACTTGATAGCCATTCATGCCAGGCATATTAATATCAAGTAAGATTAAATCCGGGGGCTGGGCGGTGCAAGAGGCGATCGCCATTTCTCCATTGAGGGCTTTTCGTACTTTATACCCCTGCTGGGTCAGCATTTTGGAGAGCAAACGTAAATTATCGGGCAGATCGTCCACAATTAAGATATTGCGCCCCATGAGTTCCAGTTCTGCGATCATGGTCTTACCTTTTCAATTAACGACACCACACAGTCAAAGCGAAAATTATGGGCCCATTCTGATAATTGCTGGGATAGAGGACTTAAGGATTGGGGAATTTGGTCAATGAGTAAGACCATTTCATCATCAAATCCTTTAATAGCAGTTTGATAGAGTTCTTCGATCCACTCTGGTGTCATTTCTGCGAGATAGTCTTCTAAAGGACGCGCTAGAGGTTGATCGGCTTCTGAGGGGGAATTTTCATTCTCTTGATAAAGATACTCAATTCCTAGATGTTGGGCAATTTTTTCTAAGAGAATGTTTTCTCGGAAGGGTTTACGCAAGAATTCATCACATCCAGCACTGAGGACTAAATTGCGTTCTTCTTCAAAGGCGCTGGCTGTGAGGGCAAAAATGAGGGTACTGCGACCTTTGGAGGTACTTTTAATTTGTCGGGTGGCTTCGTAACCGTCCATGACCGGCATTTGCATATCCATGAGAATTAAATGGGGATACCATCGTTTCCAGATGGAAATCGCCTCTTGGCCATTAGATGCTACCTCCACCTCAAAGCCTAAATTGCCCAACATTTGCAGCAGGAGCATCCGACTTTCTTGGCGATCATCTACAGCTAAAATCCGTTTAGTGGGTTGCCCAGGAGCTAATCCCTTCACCTTACGAGTGGGAACAGAGAACTCAATCTCACTTGAATCTATTAATTTGACTTGGATAGAAAAGGAAAAGGTCGATCCGCAATCCACTTGGGAAGTCACGGTCAAATCTCCCCCCATCAACTGTACAAACTGACGACTAATGGGCAGTCCCAATCCAGTCCCCTGTTGAGATTTACGCCCGGTTTCCGTTTGCCCAAAGGGTTCAAACAGTTGATGCAACTCTTCTGGGGCAATTCCTGGGCCTGTATCTTCGACTCGAAACTCAATTGTCGTCTCTTCCTGATGTCCTGCTGTTGATTGTCCATTGACCCGAAGGGCAACCCCCCCATCTTGGGTAAATTTAATCGCGTTCCCCAATAAATTAATTAAAACTTGGCGCAATTTTCCTTCATCTGCACCAATAAATTGGGGTACATACGAGTCCCGTTCAAAGAGGAGGTGCAAGCCTTTTGACGTGGCTTTAAGCTGAAGCATTTCTTCAATACTTTTGAGCAGGCGATAGAGATCGAAGTTACTGGGATTGAGGGTCACTCGACCTGCTTCTATTTTGGACATTTCCAAAATATCATTAATCAACTCTAGAAGATGTTCTCCCGATCGCCCAATAATCTCTAAATTTTCTTGGTGTTCCTGCTTGAGCGAGCCATCTCGACTCATGATTTGGGTAAAGCCAAGAATGGCATTTAAGGGGGTGCGCAGTTCATGGCTCATGTTAGCCAAAAATTCACTTTTGGCTTTATTCGCCTGTTCTGCTGTTTCTTTGGATTTGGCTAGGGCTTCTTCTGCTTGTTTGCGTTGGGTAATATCATTGGTGACCGACAGTAAACAATCTTCTCCCCTGAGTTTAATGATATCGGCAGAAAGTAAGGTAATGCGACGCTCTCCGGATTTGGTACAAAATTCAAATTCATAATCACGGATAAAGCCCTGACTCACTAGGGTTTCAAAGAGGTTGACTCTCTGTTCCATTTTTGTCCAGAGTTGCAATTCTACGGCGGTGCGCCCTATGACTTCTTCGTTGGTATATCCGGTGGTTCTTAGAAAGGCATCATTGACTTCTAGATGTCGCCCATCTTTCATGGAGGTGATGGTAATGGGGTGTGGAGTACACTGAAAGACAATGGAAAATTTATCTTCGGATGCTCGCTTATCGGTTTCGGCGAGGGTGCGATCGCTAATTTCTTGCTCTAGTTGCTTCGTTTTGGTTGCCAGCTCTTGAGTTCTGGATTTAACTTGAGCCTCTAAAGTTTGATTTAAATGTTTGAGTTGGGTCGATAAAACGGTGAGTTCTTGGCGTTTTTTTTCTAAGTTTTGAATTTCTTGATAGGAGCGTAGGCTTTTTAATAAACAGATGCCCAACGTTTGTTGATTGAGTTGATCTTTATGCTGATAATCATTAATATCATAATTGAGCCATATGGAAAACTCTAAGGCTTGATCCGGCTCTGTTGCACAGACGATAAGGCGATGGCATGAATTGGGACAATCTTCTCTAATCCACTGAACCAGTTCTAACCCACCCCTGGGTTTTTCTAGATCTAGATCGATAAAGACAATGCTCAAATCTGGGTGGACTTCTAGATAACTTTGCGCTTTTTTTCTAGTCTTTATCCATTCGATTTGTAAGGGTTTTCCTTGAAATACAAAGTCCTGAAATTTCTCCGTCAAAGTCTGATAAATCTGTGGATCTCGATCGATCGCTAAAATCGACCAACAGGCAGTTGATGACTGATTGGATGCACCCCGGTTATGGTTTTTCGATGGCAAGAGTTCAGCGGTTTTTTCCGATGATCCTCTCTGTTTTTTCTTCATAGTTGATACCAAAACCGTAAGTTACTGGCTACGTGTTATCGCAGTGCGTGAGTCTAATGAGGACGGACAAGGAGCTGAGATTAAGTTGTTCTCTGCTGATTTTCAGTTATTTATTATACCATTTTATGATATCTTGCACTAATATATACTTGACAGACAAGGGTCTTAAGCCTCTTGTGAAAGTGCAACCTCATAGAGTGATGGCATGACTTGGCTATAATAATCTACTCATTATAATCAACTTCTGTCGGATCTCAAATTGGCTTAAAAACTTGTTATATCTAAACCGTGTAATATTCAGCGTATTAAGGGGTTTTGTTTCTCGTATCTTCAACTAAATTGGATTCAAGGCTAAACAGGCGCTGCCATAGGCGGCTAAAGGACTAATGGGGGTGAGAAAGGGAACCGATAAATAGGTTTGCCGTAACTGTGACCACGTATCACTTTTTGCACCTCCTCCAGCCGTATACAAGCGTTTGAGAGGGGTAGCGCCCAGTTCGGAGAGTCGTTGATATCCGAGAGCTTCAATACGGGCGATCGCTTGTAGGAGTCCATGGAGAAACTCAACGGGGTTATCTGGACGGGGATCGAGACGGGGGAGGAGGTTCGGATCGTTGATTGGAAAGCGATCGCCTTTTCCGAGTAAGGGATAATAATCTAGGGGACTTTCCTGATGAGGGTTAATTTGACGGGAGAAGGTATCTAATTCTACGTCAGTAAAAAAATGCCGCAGCACTGCCCCCCCAGTATTAGAAGCGCCTCCTACTAAATAGCGATCACCAAACCGATGACTATAAATTCCATAACGGCTATCATTAACCGGGATTTCACTGAGCAATTTTAACACTAAGGTGGAGCCAAGAGAGGTCACCGCATCACCGGAAAAGGATGCACCACTGGCAATAAAGGCGGCAATACTATCAGTGGTTCCAGCACAAATGAGACAATCGGAGGGGAGGGAAAAGGATTGGGCAATGTCTGGTAGGATAGGGGCGATCGCTTCTCCCGGGGTATAAATTTTTGGTAACTTTAGAGTTGTAGGGATTTGGGGAAACCAATCGGGATAGCACAAATTATGGACATCATAGCCCAATTTAAGGGCATTATGATAATCACTGATCCCGAGTCTTCCGTGGAGCAAAGAGGCTAACCAGTCGGCTTGATGGAGGACATAGATTGGGCGATCGCCGAATGAAAGGTTTTCTAATCCCCAAAACAGCTTCGCCAAGCTCGATGTGGCACTCAAAACCAGATGATCCGCAGGCGCAAAGCGTTGTAACTGAGGAATGACCGCTTTTCCCCGGTCGTCATTGTACATTAGTGGGGGTGCGATCGCCTCGCCCTCGCGATCGCAAAATAGGACGGTTGCCGAAGTGCCATTGATTAAAATTCGCGTAATCTGTTGGCGACACTCTAGTGGCAGTTGCTCCAATAACGAAAACAGGCTAGTTTTCCAGACTTGGGGATGCTGGAGATCGTAAGTGCAGGTTGCCTGAGCAAGGATCGCCCGATCTGGGTTAATGGCGATCGCCCTAGCTCCCGATGTGCCAAAATCGATTCCTAACGCTAACCCCATATACAGTAATAAATTTATTACGGATACCCTATCATAACCCGTTCAAGCCGATTTACACAGTCAATCTTTAATCCATCAACAGTTAGTAGAAGATATTACTCTTTTAGCTTGGTTTTTGGGTAAAACTTCATTCTCAAACTCAGGATATTGGGAATCCAGAGTATAAGCAATTTTGCGAATTAAAGGAAAAGCAACTTTCCCTAACTTCAACTGTCTAAAAACAGCTTGTGGATCGGATAAGTGAGTTGTGGGTAATTCTTGCCCCAATTTTTTGAAGACTAAGCCCAGGGGAATTTTAAGTTCTTCTTGTAGTTGTAAACATTGTACTAAAAATTGACTGTAAGAGCCAATAATTGAACCGACTCCGCCTCGCGCTTGCCCCCAACCAATATAGTAAATCCCTTTATAATCGTCTAAAAAAGTACCAGCATAACATTGAACGATCGCCCCTTTTATCCGTTGCAGTTCATCAGGCAAAAAGGGATAGGCAAGATGATACCCTGTAGCGCAAACAATCAAATCAATATTAGCCGAACTACCATCGACAAACTCTACGGTAGAGTCATGCCAGGAGTCAATGCCAGGCTTGGGCGTGATTTTTCCTTGTTTAATATAATAAGGAACTTCATTATTGATAGTAGGATGCTTGGCAAATAAGCGATGGTTTGGTTTGGGTAAACCATAGCGTTTATGGGGGCCAAAAGTGAGCTGAATAATCGTCTGAGCCATAGATCGTTGTACCCATTCGGGCATCCACCATTGAACCAGATTAACGACTGGAACACCGACAAAAGTTTTGGGAATAAACCAAACAGACTCCCGCAAGCTAAGAAACGATTTTGTCGCGACTCGTGCCGCTTCAGCAGCAATATCACAACCCGAGTTACCTCCACCAATAACAAGGACTCGTTTACCCCGTAGTTGCTCCGGATGTTTGTAATCTTTAGAATGAATAATTTCACCCTTGAATTCACCCTGAAATTCTGGAAAGCGCTTGCACCAATGATGACCATTGCAGATTAAAATTCCCTTATAAATTCTTTCTTCTCCGTTTGCAAAAATGACGTGCCAGAGATTATTCTTGGTGGGATTAACGGCGATGACTGTGCGATTGAGTTCGATATTTTCCCGTAATCGATAATGGTTGGCAAAATCACGCAGATAGGCTAACATTTGAGCCGCACTTGGAAAGTCGGGATAGTCATCTGGCATAGGAAACTGAGGGAATTGGGTAACCTTTCGAGAGGAGATAATATGGGCGGTTTCATACACGCCGTGATACCAATTGCCCCCAATATCATCGCTGGCATCAACTTGATCGTAGGGAATTTGGGCAGATTTCAGAGCCTCGGCAATACCGAGTCCGATAAAACCTGCCCCAAGGATGATATATTTTTCACAGGTTTGGGACATGATAATGAGAATGGATGGACGATCGCAAACTTAGAGGATTATAGACTAAGTCAAAGAGTTTTGGCGATCAAAGTCCCTTCACCAAAACTGATTCTAAGCATCGTCCAATCTTAGGGCACTTTGCCCTGTAACCGCGCTAATTTTTAGTAGCTGTTCACTGGCGTTGCGAATAGAGTCTATAGTACCTGGGTTAATTAAACCGTAGTAGTCAAAGACATAAACTTGTTGGGTTTTAACTGCTTTAAGTTGTGACCAAAATCCATTGGATTCTAACTCTTTTAATGGAGATTGATTGGCAAATTGAATGACAATTAATACATCCGGATCAATTTGTAATATTTTTTCTGGAGAGAGGGTAATATAGCCACTAATGGGGGCATTGCCTTGTAAGTCAGCAGTGACATTTTCAAGGTTCAACTGACTTAAAAAATCACCTGACCAACTATTCTTATTCGGCGATAGAATGGGTTGGGTACTGGCCAGAATTAAAGTGCTTGGCCCAGGGGGGTTGGAAGAAGGAATAAAAGCTTGATATTGGTTTAACAGGGGTTGGGGGTCAGCATCAATAGCAGAGGCGATCGCTTCCGTCAAGGCTTCTAAGCTTTCCCAACTCTCCAAAGAGACTAAATACGTCTCAATATTCAGCTCCGTAAGCCTGGCCGCAATTTGATCGTGAAACCCAGTTGCACCAATGACTAAATCGGGTTTCAGAGCAATAATTTTCTCTAAACTTGGTGCAGTTTGTCCTTGACTGACAGGGGGGATGTCCGCGAACCGGGGGTCTTTCTCTAGTAGGGAACTTCCAGGAATCCCCACTAATTTAGAAGCGTCTAACCGTTGTAAAATATCCGCCGAAAGAGTGGTTAATGCCACTACTCGCTCTATGCTTTCGGTTGGGATCTCTTCTGGAGAACTAAGGGGTGTCTCTGGAAGGGGAGAAACCTGGGGTTGAGTACAGGCAAAGAGACTCAAACTCAGCAGGATAGCTAAACCCACTCCGATCCACCGAGCCTCATTTTGCCTGTTCCTCAACATAATCATCACTCCTACATCTGAGATTGGATATAGTTTGCTTCCCCAATCATCTCCATCAATCTTAATTGTTGTTCTAACCAATAGGCATGATCTTCTTCCGTATCCGTTAGAATCACTTCTAAGATTTCGCGAGTTTGATAATCTTGCTCGGTTTCGCAAACGGCGATCGCTTCTTTCAAGTCGGAAACTACCTTGTACTCTAACTCTAAGTCACTGGCGAGCATTTCCTTCACTGTTGAGCCAATATTGAGGCCCTCCTGTTGCGATAAATCTGGACGTGCTTCTAAAAACAACAATCGCTTAATAATTGCATCCGCATGTTGGGTTTCTTCTTGCATTTCATGATCGATGCGCTCATAGAGCTTGTTCAATCCCCAATCTCCATACATGCGAGAATGGGTAAAATACTGATCCCGTGCAGCGAGTTCACTTCTGAGCAGTTTGTGCAGTTGGTCAATAACTCGATCTGTCCCTTTCATTGTTTTCGTCTCACTTTAAATCTGGATGGTTACTCGGATAATTGTTGTGATTACATCATCGATTGCAGATAATTTTCTAACCCTGCACTTTCGATTAGCCATTGTTGGGATTCAAGCCAATCAATCGACTCTTCTATGTCCTCTAGAATCTCTTCTAGCATGTCCCGACTAACATAGTCTTGAACCGATTCACACAGTTGAATTGCCTGTTGCAGATCTGACCGTATGTCTTGATACATTCTCAAGTCGTTTTGCAACAGTTCCGGTACTGTTTCACCAATGAGCAATTTACCTAAATCTTGTAAATTGGGCAAACCTTCCAGAAATAAAGTTCGCTCAATCAGCTTATCGGCATGTTTCATCGCTGCAATCGATGCCTTATACACTTTATCGTTAAGCTGATGAAGTCCCCAGTTTTTGCAGATTCTGGCATGGAGAAAAAACTGGTTAATTGCCGTCAATTGAAGTTTGAGGGCAGCATTTAATTGGGTGTGGACATTGGTATTGCCCTGCATTGGTGTTCTCCTAACTGAATTGATTGCTCTTTGATCAAGAACAGGTATGGATTTCGAGTTGTCTTCGCCGATCCTACTTGACTTCCTAGGGGCTGTCAATGCATAATGGAAGGGGTTAGTTGAGAATACTTTTCATTAACTTAGGATTAAGTTAAGACAAGAATAACTAAAAATCTAGTGGAGGCAGTGAACCTGGATGTACATTTGTATTTGTCATGCAGTTACGGACCGTGATATTCATAAGGCGGTCGCCCAAGGAGCTTGTTCTATCGATCTAGTCTGCGATCGCCTGAACGTGTCTAGTAGTTGTGGACGCTGTTGGGAACATGCCCAGCAAGTTGTCCAAGACGCGCTCTCTGAAAACCAAGCACCGATAGAAATTGGCTCAATTGCTCGTAAAACTCAAGAGCGTTATGATGATCGCCGTAAAGCTTCTTAAGAGCCACTCACAATTTGTTGAGTTATACTCTTAATAAGAAAATACTTTTAAATCCGCCTATTGAGTAACAGTAACTATCCAAGGTTGGAATAACTCTACCCATTGGGAGTGACTGACAACGAGGGTGGGATAGGGACAATGATGATAATCTTCACCCGATATGAGGGGAAAAGGAGCCGCATCGGTGAGGGGAACCCAGACTACACCAGCAGCATGGGATATTACCCAAACTGCGGCAATATCCCAGATTTTCGGGGTCGCTTCTATCCCCCCGATGGCAATTCCGGCAGAAACGGTGAGTATACTGTAGGTCGCTACACCAAGCATCCGAATTTTACAAGGAAAAGGAGCGGAATCGGCCTGCAAAACCGAGGTCGTGCGAGCGCCAAGATTGCAAAGGTTAAAGAAATGATTTTGACTGGGCTGATCGGACGTTGGGGTAATGGGGCGATCGTTCAAGAACGCCCCGACAGGATGACCTTCCAGCTCTGGGGGAGCATTCCAAAACCCATAAAAGGAGTGACGAATGGGGGGAAAATAGACATAGCCAAATACGGGAGTGCCTTGATAGAGTAAGGCCATAGAAATTCCCCACAGGGGAACGCCACGCGTAAAATTGGTTGTACCATCAATGGGGTCAATAATCCAACACCAAGGAGTATCGGGAAAATGTTTGGCTGTTTCTTCTGTTAATACTCCATGATCGGGAAATTGGGCTAAAATTCGTTCTTGTAGTTGGCGATCGGCCCATTGATCTGCCTGCGTTACCAAAGAACCATCGTCTTTTTCGAGTCCCTGCACCTGACCAAACTGCTTGAGAAGTTCTTCTCCAACCTCCTCGGTCGTCACTTTCACAAACTCCAAAACTTGTTTCCACAGGGGATAATTCATTAACTCCATACTGACTAAGCTAGAATAACTACAATCCGATCTTAAGATGAACGGGGTTCCTATGGAGTATCGAGAAATTATTGAGTTTTGGTTTGACCAAATCGATCCGAAGCAGTGGTGGAAAAAAGATGAATGCTTCGATCTCCTCATTCGCGATCGCTTTGGTCAAGTCTATAATCAAGCAACGCTGTGTGAACTTTACCCTTGGCGGACAGAGCCTTTAGGAAGATTAGCCGAGATTATTATTCTCGATCAGTTTTCTCGAAATATATATCGAAATCAGGCCTTAGCTTTTGCCTTTGATTCCTTAGCATTAGCACTGGCTCAAGAGGCAATTTCCAATCAAACGAATCAATATCTTACGGTTGAGCAAAAGTCATTCCTTTATCTACCTTTCATGCATAGTGAATCTCTGAGAATTCATGAAATTGCTGTGGAATTATTTAGCGAGCCAGGATTAGAGTCCAATCTCCAGTTTGAATACAGACACAAGGAAATTATCGAGAAATTTGGACGGTATCCCCACAGAAATGATCTTTTGGGTCGTTTATCTACACCCGAAGAAACTGAATTTCTTCAACAACCAGGTTCATCCTTTTAATCCATCAAGGAGCCATTCCTGACTCCTGACTCCCCATTCTCTCTTGTCGGAATCCGGAACACCAGATACAGTGTGGAATAACTTTGGTGTGGTCTGTAAGGAGTAGATATGCTCAGTCAAGAATCTTCGCTGAAACTTCAATCGAATCGTTCATCTTTACAAGAAAGTGGGGCAACTGTGCCTTTGCGGGAACGAGCTTGGGTAGAAATCGATCGAGGGGCGATCGCCCATAATGTGCGAGAACTCAAACACCATTTACAGCAAAACTGTCAGTTAATGGCAGTCGTGAAGGCGGATGCGTATGGTCATGGGGCGATCGCTGTGGCTGAAACTGCCTTGGAAGCGGGGGCAAGTTGGTTAGGGGTGGCGACAATTCCAGAGGGAATACAATTACGGGAAGCCGGGATAGAAGCCCCGATTCTACTTTTAGGCGCGGTTAATAGTCCAGAACAAATCCAGGCGATCGCCCATTGGCATCTGCAACCGACTCTGTGTAGTGCCAAACAAGCTTTAATTGTTTCCGAAACCCTGAGTGAACTCGGCAAAACTCTCACGGTTCACCTGAAACTGGATACCGGAATGTCCCGTTTAGGTATTCCTTGGCAAGAAGGAGCTGAGTTTTTTCAGCAGGTTTCCCACTTACCCCATCTCCAAATTGGCAGTATCTATTCTCACTTGGCAACGGCAGATAGTCCCGATCCGCAGATCATGAATCAACAGCATCAGCGTTTTCAAGAGGCGATCGCCCAAATTAAAGCCACAGGTTTACCTTTGCCAAAACTGCATTTAGCTAATTCTGCGGCTACGTTATGCGATCGCTCTTGCCATTATGACTTTGTGCGCGTCGGACTGGCTACCTATGGACTCTATCCCGCTCCCCACCTTCAAGGTCTGGTTAGCCTTAAACCGGTGATGCAAGTTAGAGCAAGGATCACCCAAATCAAAACTATTCCTGCGGGAACCGGTATTAGTTATGGATATCAATATATTACGGCCCAGGAGATGACTGTTGCTGTTGTGGGTATTGGATATGCCGATGGGGTTCCTCGTAACCTCTCCAATAAACTGCACGTCGGTATTCGAGGGCAGCGTATTCCCCAAGTGGGCGCTATTACCATGGATCAGTTAATGCTTGATGTCAGCAGCATCCCCGATCTGCAAGTGGGCGAGGTCGTCACCCTTTTAGGACAAGATGGCCAAAATCAGTTTACCGCTGATGATTGGGCTGACACCCTTGGCACTATTTCTTGGGAAATTTTATGTAGCTTCAAACATCGTTTACCGAGAGTAACCCGATGAGCGCCAGCATGGGACGGGTTTTGTCTTTTGCGATTGCCCGTTACTCGACTAAGGGAATGGTATATTCCCTCGCGATTTGTTCAAAGAGGGGATAATATTGGGCAAATTCTGAACTGGGCGATCGCCCTTCCCAAACATAATAGACTTGATTGCTATAGATTCTCAGGGTTAACCGGCTGGTGGTCGTCTCCAAAGTTGGGGTTAATAAGCCTTTGATTCCTTGGTTGGTGATGAAGTTTGAACCATCGTATAAGCCATTGAGTTCAACCTGAGACTGGGCAAACCCTTGGATCTGAATCTCTGGGCGATCGGGATGGCTGAAAATTTGCCCGTCCTGATTTTCCGGTGGCGGTTGCGCTTGCCATTGCTCGGGATAGGGAAATGTAAATCCATAACGGGGATTTTGATAAATTTTCCAGTTATTCAATGGGGGATTGGCAGGGCAAGCAGAGACTGAAATCATTACACACAAAAGGATGAGCGCTTTTAACGCTGTCCTCCACATCCTCTGCTTTGTAAACAAATGTAACAATATTGCCGTCATACAGTCTTTACGTCTTGACAGCTAATGATAGAATCGATAAGGTAATAAGGCATAGCCGGATAGGACGACTCCAGAGCTATATGCAAGACAAGCAAAAAGTTACGCTGTACATTCCCCCAGAACTCCATCGTCGGCTAAAAATACAAGCGGCGATCGGTTTAGAACCGATGTCAGCCATTGTAGAACGGGCAATTACATTCTACCTGGAACATCCAGAGGTCGTGGACAATATGAGCGATTCCTACGGGAAAACGTATCAGATCCATACCTGTCCAGAATGTGAGAGTTCAGTGGTTATCCAAGATGGAGAACTGGTCGCTCTTAAGAATCAGCCCACAGTGCTGTCTGAAGAGGAACTGCCAGTTGAGAGGGTGTCAAACCTTGATCCCCAGATTTCTCAATCTGGCGAGGAAGAATTGGTTCCGTGCTAAATATTGTCGGATCATATGCTGACATAAATGGCCGGACTAATCCGATTGTAAGCTAAACGTTTAACCCTGGGTTATCCACTTAGTATTGATCAGATTAGTCTAGCCCCAACCGGTATTCCCCCTGTTGCAAGTAGGTCGATCGCTATGCGAGAGCAGCTTAGTATTTTAATTAAAGCTCAATATCCCCTAATCTACCTCGTAACCTCTGAGGAAGAGCGGGCAGAGCAATCCATAGCCAACCTTGCACAAGGCAAGTCTCCAAGACGACTCTACGTTTGGACAGTCACCCGTGGAATGGTTGAGTACGGAGAACCTCGCAGCGTAACCCAGCACAATACGTTGTCACCGGAAGCGGCGATCGAATGGGTGATTCGCCAACCTTCCAAAGAAGGTGCAATCTTTATCTTTAAGGACTTGCATTCCTTCTACACTCCAACGATTGTGCGGTGGTTACGCGATGCGATCGCCAACTTCAAAGGAACCCAGAAGACAATTATATTAATGTCTCCTGTGCAAGAAATTCCCATTGAACTGGAAAAAGAAATTATTGTTCTTGACTTTGATCTACCTGATTTAGAGGCTCTCAATCAAGTCTTATCTGCCCAACTTGGTTCCAGTAAGATCAAGACCAATGTGCGAGAAAAACTCCTCAAAGCTGCCCTAGGACTAACCCTAGATGAAGCAGAAAAGGTCTATCGTAAAGCTCAAGTAACGGCTGGTCGATTAACGGAATCTGAGGTAGAAATCGTTCTATCTGAGAAAAAACAGTTAATTCGCCGTAATGGTATTCTCGAATACATTGAAGAAGATGAAACCCTTGATTCAGTCGGGGGTTTAGAAGAACTTAAAGCCTGGCTCAAACAGCGATCGAATGCCTTTACTGAGCGAGCCAGACAATACGGACTCCCCCAACCCAAAGGAATGCTAATTTTAGGGGTTCCCGGTTGTGGAAAATCCTTAATTGCTAAAACGACCTCTCGCCTGTGGGGATTACCCCTACTGCGCCTGGATATGGGTCGAGTCTACGATGGGTCTATGGTTGGTCGTTCAGAAGCGAACCTCCGAAATGCCCTGAAAACGGCTGAATCCATTTCCCCCGCTATCTTGTTCATTGATGAACTCGACAAAGCCTTTGCTGGAGGAACCGGTTCGGCGGACTCCGATGGCGGAACCTCTAGCCGAATCTTCGGATCGTTCCTCACCTGGATGCAGGAAAAAACCTCCCCAGTGTTTGTGATGGCAACCGCTAACCGTGTGGAACGCTTACCGGGAGAATTCTTGCGTAAAGGTCGCTTTGACGAAATCTTCTTTGTTGACTTACCCAATGAACAAGAGCGTCAAGATATTTTCACCATTCATCTAGAAAAACGTCGCCGAGATATTTCTCGCTTCGATATTGAGCAACTCTCGAAAGTCTGCGATGGTTTTTCTGGAGCTGAAATTGAGCAGGCCCTGATTGCAGCGATGTATGAAGCCTTCGCCCAGGATCGGGAATTTACCCAACTGGACATCATTGCTGCTGTGAAAGCCACGTTGCCCCTGTCGAAGACGATGCAAGAACAGGTCACTGCCCTCAGAGATTGGGCAAGACAACGTGCTCGGCCTGCTGCTGCTTCGGTTGCTGAATATCAGCGACTGGAGTTCTAACAGACTTTCTCTCCTGCTCCCAACAGGAGGAAAGACTAGCGCATCCCTCGCTAGTTCATCCAACGCCAGAGATCGCCATCAGCGCTCAACGGCATAGTTTCAATCCATGAGTTGTCGTTTCTCTCAAACAACGTTTTCTTAGGAGGAAATCTCAAATGTCTCACTTTAGCACCCTGCGTACCAAAATCACCGACGCTGAAATCCTCAAGTCTTCCTTGCGTGACCTGGGTATCTCCGTTAAGAGTGAAGCCAATGTGCGTGGATACAACGGCCAACAGGTTCGTGCTGACATCGTTGCGGTTCTCGAAGGCGAGTATGACCTCGGCTGGTCTCGTAATGCCGATGGTTCTTTCGACCTGATCGCTGACCTCTGGGGTGTTGCGAAAAAGCACAATCAAACCGAGTTGATCAACTCCATCAACCAAAAATATGCAGTCAACAAGACCCTGAGCGAAGTTAAGCGTCCTGGTCTGCAAAACGCTAACGTGAAATTGGTTGTCCAAAAGTAATTTCTCTAGCGCGTTTCCAAGTTAACGGGTTAACCTAATGCTGGTTACCCCGTTTTTTTATGTCGAGAGAACTATGGATCGGATTGCATCTGAGTTTAATCCCAAAATCACTCAAGTATTACAAGAGTGTGGTCAACAAATTGAATTGCTCAGTGAGTCTTTTGAGGTCGATCAAAAAGGGCCAGGAGATTATGTAACCAATGTCGATCGCTATTTAGACCGGAAGCTGTCTCAAGTTTTTGGCGGTATGTTTCCCCAAGATGGCATTATTACCGAGGAAAACGAAGCATCAAGACGCTTATTCCATCAAGGGTATGAACAATTATGGTGTATTGACCCCTTAGATGGTACAGAAGGATTAGTCAATGGTCGTCAAGATTATGCGGTGATGGTAGGGTTGTTGCGAGATTATCAACCGATCGCTGGTTGGATTTATGCTCCTGCACGGGCAAGATTATATTATGGAGGCCAGGATTGGGGTTTATTTGAAATTCGTTCTCAAGAACTCCCCAAAGCCATCATACCCCAAATGCCTTCCTGTCCCTCTGCATCATTCTGTCCGGTGCAAATTGGCTTTCAAGACCGGAAAAGGTATGGCCAAGCCCTAACTCAGTTTGTTCCCCACATTCAGTTTTACTCTTTAGGCAGCTTTGGCTTGAAGGTCTTAGAGGTGATTTTTGGCCGGGTTGGCCTGTATTTTTACTTCAATCGTCGGGTAAAACTCTGGGATACTGTCGGCCCCATCGCCTTAGCTCAGAGGGCGGGATTAATTTGTTGCGATCTAGAGGGTCAACCCTTAGAGTTTAGCCCCAATGCCATTCATCCTGATACCCTAGCCCACGAGCAAATGATTGTTATTGGTTGGCCAGAATATGTTGAGGCCCTTCTGCCAGGATTACAGAAAGCGGTGTATTCAGTTCAAGGGGCAATCTCCACCAGCTAATCCTGGTTCCTTAAGAGCGCAATCGTCCCGATCGCAATATACTAACGACAAGCCATAATCCAATAAAGCTGGCGGCTCCAAATAAGACAGCGCTGAGTAAAGAGAGTTGGGGACTTTGGGCATTACTGGAAATAATGGCTGCTCCCATAATCAGGGAACCAACGAGAATGCTAAAGGAGAGGCGGTTAGCGGAGTCGTCAATACTGCGCCGAAGTCGCTCTAGATCTTTAACCTGAATATTCCAATTCAGGGTTTCTGAGGTTAAGCGGTCGAGAAATAATTCAATTAAACGAGGGGATTGTAAGGAGAGACTTTTGAAATCGAGAGCAGTTCTGAGTAAGGTTTGAATGGGTTTATCTCCGAGCAATTGGCGCTGGAAAATATCGGTAATCAGAGGTTTAATTTGATCGAGTAAATTAATTTGGGGATTAAAGCCTCTGGCGACTCCTTCTAAGTTGGCTAAAGATTTGGCATAGAGTCCCATGTTACCGGGTAGACGAATTTTGTTTTTGCGGGCAACTTCGAGAATTTCGTAGAAGACTTCACTAAAGTTAATTTCATTCAAATTAACGTTATAGTATTTGCGAAGCATCCGTGTATAGTCGGCTTCTAAACGACTAAGATTAACGGGTTGATTAGATTCGGCTAAATCTAAGGTGAGTTGGGCGCAACGTTGAGCATCAATATCCACGATCGCCAGCAACATTTCAGTTAGAATTTGTTGAGTCCGTGGATCTAAGCGTCCAATCATGCCACAGTCTAACAGGGCCACTCTTCCATCATTGAGCAAGAAAATATTGCCAGGATGAGGATCGGCATGAAAGAAGCCGTTAATATAAATTTGTTGGAAAAAGGCCCGGAAGAGGAGGGTGGTGACCTGATCTCGTTTTTGCTCGAGCGATAGGGTGGGAGTGACAAATGGGGTTAAGTCGGCTGAAAGGAGGGGTTTGCCTTCTAACCATTCTAAAACTAGGAGTTTTTCGCTGGTATAGTCCCAGTAGACTTGGGGAATAACAAGTTGTTTGGGGTCAAACCAGCGACTGGCAGATAAATTTTCTTGCATTTGTGTGGTGAAATGGCCTTCTTTGGTGAAGTCCAATTCATCACGCAAGGATTTGGTAAATTCGTCAGCGAGGGCGACTAAATCATAGTCTTGCCCAAAATCGCTCAGTGAGGCCAGTTCGGCTAATCCTTTAATGAGGGTAATGTCTTGCTCGACAATGCGACTAATACCAGGGCGTTGGATTTTTAATGCCACTTCTTGCCCCGTGTTGAGGGTAGCACGATGGACTTGGCCGAGGGAACCGGCGGCGATCGCCCCTGGCTCAATTTGAGGGAAGGCTTCTTCTAAGGGAACGGGTAAACTTTGCCGCAGTTGGGCCTCCACATCTGACCAAGGAACCGCAGGAACATTGGCTTGCAGATCCGACAGAGCCGTAATATAACGACCCGGTAGTAAATCAGGTCGGGTACTGAGCAGTTGTCCTAATTTGACAAATACGGGCCCTAAATCAACCAGAATATTGCGTAATACGGTGGGAGAAGGTAACTTAGGTTCACCGGGTTGATCCCCTTTGAGCAAGCCTTCGATGTAATCCCAACCGTTGCGGAAGACGACTTCTAAGATTTCCCGCTGGCGCGAACTGGTCTTGGTGAGTGCAAACATGGTGGGATTAATTGGGATACTGTCTTAGTTTTAAAGCAAATTCTGATATTTGGGATTTTCTTTGAGCAGTCCCAGCACTTTTTTAATGTCTTGGGTGCGCTCTTTTTTGACGATTAAGGTGGCATTCCCATCACGGACAATAACGATATCTTCTAAACCAATCGTCACGACTAAACCCTCTGGATCGCGATCGTACACGATCGCCCCTTGGGTATCCAAGCTGACATGGTTGCCCAACTCTAAATTCGGCTGCTCTCCTTGCAATAGACGAGCCATGGCATTCCAGTCTCCCAGGTCATCCCAGCCAAAATCAGCCGGTAAAATATAGGCGAGTTGGGTTTTCTCCATTAAGGCATAGTCGATGGAAATTTTCGGTAACTGGCTATAAGCCGCTTTACCCTGGTTTTGCAGAGGGGTGAGAATTTCTGGGGCATGGGTGGCGAGTTCTTGCAACACAACCCCAGCGCGGAAGATGAACATGCCGCTATTCCAGCTAAAGTTACCCTGGGCGATAAATTGTTCAGCCGTGGTGAGGTCGGGTTTTTCCGTGAAGCGTTGCACCCGATACACGGGTAAATCCAGATAGCTACCCTTGGGTTCTCCCTGTTCAATATAGCCGTAGCCGGTGGAAGGGTAAGCGGGCTTAATACCCAGGGTAACAATGGCTTCTTCTGTAGCCGCCAATTCTACGGCTGCTTGAATAGTTTTCTCAAAGGCGGGATAATCTCCAATCCAATGATCTGCGGGGAAAAATCCAATGACGGCATCTTCACCATAGCGCTGGGCAATTTCGAGGGTTGTCCAAGCCACGGCTGGTGCGGTATCCCGACCTTCAGGTTCTGCGAGGAGGTTCTCTGGAGGTAGTTGGGGTAACTGCTCTTGGACTCCAGCCGCCAGTTGGCTAGAGGTGCAGATCCATAGTTTATCCCAACCTGGAGCCAGTTGAACCAGGCGATCGGCAGTGGTCTGCAACAGACTCGAACCGGTTCCATCTAAGCTCAAAAACTGCTTGGGCCGATGTTTGCGACTCAGGGGCCAAAAGCGCTCTCCTTTTCCCCCAGCTAAAATCACAGGCACAACGGTATGAGACATGGTGCAGAACTCCTTAAGGTTGCAAGGTTCAACTGTGGCTATCGTAGCATTCAATTAACAATTAATAATTAACAATTAACAATGATGAAATATTAGTTTGTGTAGTAAATTATTGTATGGAAAATTTATCTGGTGGGTGCGAGAAGTGCAAAGAAACCGAGTTTCTAGCGGCCCCCTAGCAAATGCTCGATACCTAAGACCAAATTCGTTCCATTGAAAGTGTAAAGGAGGGTAAAACCCCTTCTCCCGATAAAGCGATCGCATTTTCCACCACTTCCACCACTCGATCCGCCCGATAAATTTCTACTCGCTTATTCTTCGGATCGATCAGCTATCCTAACTGAGTGCCATTATCTAGATATTCCTGCATCTTAGTCCGCAGATCTTTCAGGCTATCCGTCTTAGAGCGCAACTCTACAACAAAGTCAGGACATAGGGGAATAAAGCCTTCCCTCTGTTCAGGAGTCAGCGCTTCCCATTTATCTTTGCTTACCCAAGAGGCATCCGGGGATCTGTTCGCTCCATTGGGCAACTCAAATCCGGTTGATGAGTCAAAGTATTCCCCTAATTTCTGATTCGCTTCACCCCAAATACCGAGCTGAGTGCCGATTTTCGCATTTCGTTTACCGGTTTCGCCCCCTGTGGGTGGATTCACAATCAGTTCTCCTGTAGTAGTGCGTTCAAGTCTAAGATCGCGATTGGCGCTAACCAATGCCACAAACTGTTCCCGTGTCACCTGGAGCAGTAGCTGGTCAGGTAATTGGAGTAGAAGCGGTTTAGGTTGGGAAGGAGCCTGTACCATCAGAATTTACCTTACGCTGCTTTCATTGCACTTCTATTTTAACTATACTCTAGAAATAAGCTCACAACAATTGCTCCAAATATCAGAGGTTTTACCCCTATGGTGATACAAGCAGAAAAAACTAAAACCTATACTCCCGAAGAGTATCTAGAGCAAGAAGTTAACAGTGATGAACGCCATGAATATATTGATGGGGAGATTATTCTAATGACGGGTGGAATGCCAAATCATAACACAATTGTCCTAAGTTTGGGGGCAACCCTGCATTTTTGTCTCAAACGTCAACCCTACTTTGTCTTTGTCACCGATCAGCGATTGTGGATTCCCGAAAAACGGATCTATACTTACCCTGATGTGATGGTTGTTCAGGGAGAATTGCAATTGCAAGAAGGACGTAAAGATACCCTTACCAATCCTATCCTAATTGCAGAAGTTTTATCGAAGTCTACCCAGGGATACGATCGCGGCCAAAAATTCCAAGCCTATCGCACAATTCCCAGCTTACAAGAATATCTGTTAATCGATCAATATACGATGCATGTGGAGTGCTATTATCGCACTGAATCCAATCAATGGGTGTTATCAGAATACAACCAGCCAGAATCTCTCATCCAGTTGAATAGCATTCCTGGCGAAATTTCCCTAGTAGATTTGTATGATAAAGTTGATTTTCAAAGGGATTTCGAATAGAAGGAATAGCGGTTTAAGGGGACTGGATATTAATTATTGGATTCATCATCTTTCCAGCTCTCTACACGAGATATATAATACTCTTTAATCCATTCTTTCTTAATAATGGCGTTGGATGGTGCATCCCATAGTAGATCTCCTCTGGCTAAATCCCAGGGAGGTTCTTTACGAATCATTTGTTCTAACTCATAGCAATCAAAAATTAAATATTTTTTGGTCACTATATCCAAAAAATCCATGACTACTCTAGGGATTTCATGTGGTGTTTTTTTTACAATTGGCTGCCATTCAAATTTCTTATATTCCTCGTATAATACCGGAATAACTGGCCCATTTGTCCAAGCTTCAAAATCCTCTTTAAAGAGGGGGATTTTGTGGATTCCCAAATACCAAGCTTGAGCATAGTAAACCAGTTTTTGGATTTTACTATTATTGACAAAGTAATTCTTTTGGTTAGCTAAATAGATTAGATTGTCTGCAATATCAATACAAGATAAAGTTTTTTCTTTAAATGGCCATTCTTCTTCAAAATAAAATTCATATTTTTCTTTGAGGCGTTCGAGCGTTTCTAAGTCGTACTGCTCGTAAGCACCTTGCATTCCTTCCATAAAGCACTGGAAAACTTTATTTTCAGCGTCTACATATCTGTTCTTACGGCGTAAAAGTATAGAGCAACATCCGGCATACATATCCATAAAATAGTAGGCTTTCTCTGGCGCAACTTCCTTAGCCTTAGTCAACCATTTATAAGAGGCATCATACTTCTGCTGATTAAATCTAATTGTGCCTAAAAAATAAAGGCATTTAAATTTACACTGAGAATGGTCAGGCAACCATTTTTCAATGCGAATAAAATCTCTAGCAATTTTTTCTAATTGTTTTGGGTCATCTTTGGTTTCCTCAGAGCTGGAGTCTTTACCTAGAGCAAAATATCTTTGACAAACTCGCTTGAATAGTTCTTCAGTAGCTTTTTGAGATAGGCTGGTCATGTTTCAATATGGAGGTGAGCAATAATAATATGATCGCTATTATATACCGCCAGCAGATTCAATGGCGAGGGGCAGGCGATCGCCGGGTTGCTCTTTTGAGAGAATTTATAACGATATTCTGAGTCGGTGTAGCTGTATGTCACAATAGCCTTTGATCGTTGATTGTATAGGTTCACGAACTTGTCTGGACTGATTGACTATTCTTCTCGCAAAGATTCATGGGATCGTGGCTCTAGGGTAATCCAAGCCAATCAGGTGTTATTCTGGTGTTATGTGATTATTATCACCACACTGATTTCCGCCACATTGGGGGCGATCGCCGCTTTGCTAGTCCCCAAACAACTGATTACAATGGTGCAAGAGGAACCCCAAGAGCAAGCGCCTCTGGTGAATTTGGGGTATCCTTTTCAATATCGTCTCAGGCGATCGATGAATCTGTTGATCATGGGAGTTGATCGCGGATCGAGTCCTGGTTTTAGGGGTCGCAGCGATACGATCTTGCTCTTGCGTATTGATCCCAAAACCCAAACCATTAACCTGCTCTCCATTCCCAGGGATACCCAAGTGCAAGTTCCCCAACTGGGAGAGCGCAAAATCAATGAAGTCAACTTTTTAGGCGGTCCAGAGGTCACTATTGATGCAATTGAAGACCTGCTTAAGGGAATTCAGATCGATCGCTACATTCGCATTCAAAGAGGAGCTTTAACTGAATTAGTCGATCGCCTGGGAGGACTAGAGGTTTATGTTCCTAAGCCCATGTCCTACATCGATTATACCCAGGGCTTAACCATTGAACTCCTTCCTGGATGGCAAACCCTCAATGGTCAGCAAGCAGAGGATTTTGTCCGTTTTCGGGGGGATGCACTCGGTGATATTGGTCGGGTGCAACGTCAACAATTACTCCTCAAAGCCATCCAGCAACGCCTCAAAAATCCCGTAGTCATTCCCCGGCTTGCACAAGTGCTGAGAACAATGGAACCCTATATCGATACCAACTTGAGTCCAGAAGAAAGAATTGCCCTGATGCAGTTTACCCTGGATATGGACAACGAGGCTCTGAAAATGGTCATGCTCCCCGGTTCTTCCCAATTCTCGCCTTTCGAGAATACCAGTTATTGGATTATGGACGACGATGGCCGCGATCGCATTCTCCGAGAATATTTCCAGCAATTTTGGCAGGGAAATGTTTGGGATACTCCCGATTATAGTGTTTCCATGGGGCGAGACCCCATATCTCTCAGAATTGCCATTCAAAATGCCACTACTCAACCTGAATTAGCCAATCAGGTTGCCGATTATTTAGAATCGAAAGGCTATTATGACCTCTATTTCATTCCTGATTGGCCTCACCCCCTAAAAACCACTCAAGTTGTTGTCCAAAAAGGAGATATTAAAGGCGGAGAAATCCTATTAGAAGAGTTGGGAATTGGCACGCTAGAAGCCATGTCTACCGGAGATCTAAGCTCGGATCTAACCCTAAGAATTGGAGAGGATTGGTTATCTGAATTTCCCCCCAATCCTTAGATTAAAGCGCTTGCTACCTCCAGTCAAGGCAGTAGTGGATTGTTTCATCTAATTTGATGCATTAGATTTTGTTTGTAGTGAGGGCTAAAGCCCTCTCCAGCTAGGCTTTTAAGCACTCTTCGTGCTTACTAAAAACAAAGCACTATTTTAGATAAAACAGTCCAGTAGGGTGCGTTACGCCAGCGTAACGC
>NZ_JAQMUE010000110.1 GCF_028330985.1 Roseofilum reptotaenium CS-1145
AGGTATAAATCAGTAAACACAAACCCATGATTAACCCCAAAGCTTCGATGGGGTGAGCCGATTTGAGAAAGACACTATCGGTTAAGAAATAGGGGTCTTTCAGAAACCTAAACCCCCGTTCTACTGATTGTTGTCCTTTTCAAGATTCAGTGCGTGAAATATATGTAGAGCAAGGGTTGTGGACTATTAGATAGCGTTAGCTTGCTTCAGTAGTGTCGGTTCGAATCCCTCCTAGCCCGTCTAACTCAAATCAACCCCATCGGCTCACTCGGTGTAGATCAGTAATTGAACTGGATCGCCCCAAGTGAGCTTTAGCTCTTTTTCGGCATTACCGCAATTAACGGCAATTTCTACCCAGCCATGACTACCGATGAGGGCGATCGCCTGACCAACGGGTAGATCGCTATAGGTTTGAGCGCCGACAATAATTTCTTCATTTAAAATCACCGACCAAGGAACCTCATTGACGGCTTCTCCAGGAATATTGGTAATTAGGTTACCAAAATGATCAATGGATTGGATTGCTCCTCGAATATACGGTTTCTCTTGGGTATAGAAGGGAAGGGGAAGGTTAACTAGGGTATGGGGATCGACGATCGCCTCTCCCAACTGCTTGATCGGCACTCCATTGGCTAAATGAGCGCCTACAGGAGCAAAAATATCCCGGCCGTGGAAGGTCGTGCTAGGATTAGCCGATCGCCAATAGTCAGGATTGGTTAGTTCGACAGCTTTGATCAGGGGATATTGGCTGAGAATGCCGCTAAATATGCCATTATCTGGCCCGACTAAAAACCCTTGGGGAAGTTCTAGGGCGATCGCCCGGCGATCTCCTCCCACTCCCGGATCGACGACAGCAACATGCACCGTATCATCGGGAAAATAGGGATAAGCATTCATCAGCGCAAACCGAGCAGCCGCTAAATTTTGCCTAGGTAAGTCATGGGTGAGATCGATCGCAGCGATCTGGGGATTAATTTGGGCGATCGCTCCTTTCATGACCCCCACATAAGGATCTTGAAGACCAAAATCAGTTAATAAGGTCAGAATTCTGGGCACACCAATTTCCTTGATTTAAGAAAAAACAACTTTCGGATGTAAAACCCACTGTAAATCAGTTTGCTCAAGTTCTCCAATACCGAGAAACCCGCCCGTTTGGGAACTGACGCGCACTACTGTCCCGGAGAGTGTTTTATTACGGATGGACAATTGTTGACCATGGAACCAGGAGCGCACTTGGGACGGGGAAAGAATGCACTCTGGAAGATGACTTAAGGCAACATGACCCGAAATGGGGGTAAAGGTTTGCTGCTCTACTTGGGTTTCCAACTCCTCCAAAGTCAGACTCTGGCTTAAACGAAATCCACTGCTTTGGGTGCGGGTTAACTGAGCTAACGTTGCCCCCGCGTTCACTCGATTACCTAAGTCGCGGGCAATCGCCCGAATATAGGTTCCTGGGCCACAGGCGATCTCCACATCCAGCTCTGGAAAGTCCCCCGGCCGCCAATCAAGAATCTGAAGATCGTACACTTCCACCGTCCGTGCTGGCACTTGAACGACTTCCCCCTGTCTAGCCAATTTATACAAACGCTTTCCTCCCACCTGAATCGCGCTATAAATCGGAGGAATTTGTTCAATCTTGCCCTGAAATTCGCTTAAAACCAATTGAATCGACTCTAAACTCAGATCGGGAACCGGTTGACTTTCGATCTCCTCTCCTTCTAAATCATCCGTTTCTGTCCGTAGACCAAACTTAATTGTGGCTTGATACGCTTTATCTTGAGGTAGAAACTGCAACAGACGAGTGGCTTTCCCTACAGCAATAGGTAGAACCCCAACCGCCGCAGGATCTAGGGTTCCTCCATGGCCAACTCGCTTGGTGCGTAATAAGCGACGAACCCGTGCCACACAATCATGGGACGTGTAACCAGCGAGTTTATTGAGGTTGAGAAATCCAAACGTCATTTAGGGAATTATATAGCGTTTCTCTGTTCTATGGAGCAAATTTCTAGGGATCTGATCTGATCTTCCTACTCTCGAAGAAAAATTTTCTCTCGACCCTAGCCAAGTTTGTAAATAAATGTTAAGATAGTTATCATAAACAAGCGCAGGAGTTAATAAAATGCCATATACCACAGAAGAAGGTGGCCGTCTCAATAACTTTGCCCAAGAACCCAAAGTATATCAAGCAGAACCTCCAACTCAAGCTCAAAAAACCCAATATATAGTTATGGGGAGTATCGCCGCAGTATTGGTTGGACTTCTTATCTTTATTTCCTTTGCTGTTAGCTAGTGGACAGCAAGTGTCAAGTTTGGTAGTAGTGACTCTCTCTCCTTTCTCCCCTCTAGATAGTATTCTAGAGGGGTTATTCCTGTGACTTTTCCCTGGTCTATATACTCCCTTAAACCTCATGACTCCAGCGATTCTGATTCAAAATCTCAAAAAACGATATGGCAACATTGATGCGGTGAAAGATGTATCCCTAGACGTTCAGGCCGGAGAAATTTTCGGTTTGCTAGGGCCCAATGGAGCCGGAAAAACCACGACTCTGCGTTGTTTATGTACCCTCAGTACTCCGGATAGTGGCAAACTGGAAGTAGCAGGAATTTCTGTGGTGGAGTATCCGAAAGCGACTCGGCAATTGTTAGGCTATGTGGCTCAGGAAGTGGCTCTGGATAAAGTGTTAACCGGTCGGGAATTACTGAACCTACAAGCTGCTCTGTATCATATTCCTGGGAAGGAAATTGGCGATCGCGTCCAAGAAATGATTAACCGGCTGGGTATCCAAGAGTACGCCGATCAGAAAACGGGAACCTATTCAGGGGGGATTCGCAAACGCCTAGACTTGGCCGCTGGACTGTTGCACCAACCCAAGGTATTAGTCTTAGATGAACCGACAGTCGGCTTAGATATTGAAAGTCGAGTGGTGGTGTGGGACTTTCTGCGGGAATTGAGAGACTCAGGAACCACGGTTCTGATTACGAGCCACTATTTAGAAGAAGTGGACATTTTAGCCGATCGCGTCGCGATTATCGATCAAGGTAAAGTCATTGCCTGCGGAACGCCTTCAGTACTGAAAACGCAAGTGGGAGGCGATCGCATCACCCTACGAATTCGGGAGTTTTGTCCCCCGGATGAAGCCGAACAAGCCAAAACCCTCTTGCAAGCCTTACCGAACGTTCAAGAAGTCATTATCAACAGCGCTCAAGGCAATTCCTTAAATCTAGTAGTCAACACCAATCCGACTACCTCTGAATCCACCGTATTGATTAACGTGCAACACGCCTTGAATCAAGCAGGACTCCCCTTATTTAGTATTGCCCAATCTCGACCCAGTTTAGATGATGTTTACCTGGCCGCTACGGGACAGACGCTCCTGGATGCCGAATTAGCCGCTGCCGGGACACGAGATTTGAAGAAAGAACGAAAACAAAATATGCGTTAATCTCGAATCAAAGTGCATTCCTAACTGTGGATTCTTAACCAAGATACCTATGACTGTCACATCCCCTCAATCCAATCTTGACCTGGATATCAGCACCCTGAAACAACGTTCTCAATTCTCGTTTGCTGAACTGGTGCAAGAAACTCTGGCTCTCACCAAACGCCTGTTTATTCAGCTCCAGCGCCGTCCAGCCACCCTTGTTGCTGGAGTCATTCAGCCCCTGATGTGGTTAATCCTGTTTGGAGCGCTGTTTCAAAATGCTCCAGAAGGATTTTTAGGCGATCGCCTCAACTATGGGCAATTCCTCGGCGCTGGCGTAATTGTCTTTACTGCCTTTTCCGGGGCCCTCAATGCCGGACTCCCCGTCATGTTTGACCGCGAGTTTGGCTTTCTCAACCGTCTGTTAGTCGCTCCCTTAAGCTCTCGCTACTCCATTGTCCTGGCTAGCGCTATCTATATTGTCACCCTAGCCCTGATTCAAACCGCCGTCATTATGGTCGCTGGGATTTTTCTGGGCGCAGGATTTCCCACATTCTCAGGACTGGCACTCATTACCCTGATTATTCTCTTATTGGTGTTAGGAGTAACGGGAGTCAGTTTAGGCTTCAGCTTTGCCCTTCCCGGCCATATTGAACTGATCGCCGTGATTTTCGTCGTTAACCTACCCTTACTCTTTGCCAGTAGCGCCCTAGCCCCCCTCTCCTTTATGCCCCACTGGTTACAAATTGTTTCGAGTTTAAATCCGCTCAGTTATGCGATCGAGCCGATTCGCTATCTTTATACTCATTCCGATTGGGGATTCGGTAGTATGGTAATGGCTGCTCCCTGGGGTGATATTTCTCTGGGAGGGTGTTTACTGGTACTCTTGAGCGTTGATGCGATCGCCCTCCTCGGAATTCAACCCCTACTGCGTCGTCGTTTATCCTAGTTCGCAATTTTCCGGAGGTTCTATGTCCATCAAACCTTTAAAGTACACCCTGTTTACCCTACTCACTGGCCTGAGCTTGACTCTGTTTGCTCAAGCCAGTTCTGCCCAAACTATCCTCGATCCCCTAGGAGATATCCAAACCCAAGATGGGGGTTCTAGTGCGTTCTCCAGCCAGGGAGGTAATGGCCAATTCTTTGACTTAATGCACAATCTCCAGCGGGGAAATCATTTGAGAGACCCCGAACAATTCAGCATCGACCAACAAGAAAATTTAGATGATGCTGCCGCTAAATTCCGCCAACAGCAACTCGAACGACTCAACAACTCGCCTGAGTCTACTGAAACTGCTGAAGAAACTACCCCATAAACCCCATAATTTCTATACTTCTGTTTAAGAAGTGCTAGATTCTTTCCCAGGTGCGCTACTCTAAGCTAACGCACCTTTATTTTTCCCTATTGCCTCTTGCCCATTGCCCACTCGCTATGGCTTGCCTCTTGCCAACGATCGAACTCTGCTCTAGTCTCAAGGAGGTCTGAGCATTAGCGCAATAGGCTAATCTGGTTAGTGACCACTTAACGCTCCTCACCCAGACCCTTTAATCTGATTGAGATTGAGAACATTATGCAAAGTAAAGAACCTGAAAAAACCCCGACTCCAGCCTCGACTCCTAGCCCAGCTCCGGTATCAGCTCCTGTTCCAACGCCTAAAGCTGAGTTAGTCGAATCTCCTACCTCCTCTCCCGTTATGGCTTCTTCCTCCGGACAACAAACCGTCGATCAAGTACTGACTATTCTCTCTCGGTTAACGGACTATATCGGTGAGTTCTTTGTTACTTATCAAAAACCCTTAATCAACGTAGCTTTGGTGATCACGGCTTTGATTTCTGTTTATCTCACCTTAGCGATATTAGATGCGGTTAATCATATCCCCCTTCTGGGCTTTGCTCTTGCCCCCCTCTTTGAACTGGTGGGAATTATTTATACCGCTTGGTTTGTTTGGCGCTATATGCTCAAAGCTTCAACTCGCCAAGAACTCTACAAGGATATTTCCGGTTTAACCTCTCAGGTAACGGGGGGGCAAAAAGCCGATTCGTAAATCCGGGTTTGGATTGGATATGTCGAGATCGGGTGGTTGATGCCACCCGATATTTTTTTGGCGATCGCCAGAAATTGGTTGTTTATTCTCTGTAGTAGTAAGATTACCGCTTGCCTGCCATAGCAGAGAAAGAGTCAGTTAGGATAGGGTTTAATACTGAAACCTATTCCCTATTCCCTAACCACTATATATGATAGGCTAAATCCAGATAAATCTGGCGTAACTGTTTGATGGATAGTCAAAATTTTTCTCTTTCTCCGCCAATACCTCCCCAAAAAAGCCTAACTCGACGTTTAGCAACTCTGGCGCGACTTCCTCAGCAACGATGGCAGATTTTTGAGCCAGATCCAGAACTTGAATGTTTCGCCCAACAGGTGAATTTATCCCCGTTAATTGCCCAAGTTGTACTCAATCGGGGGATTCAAACACTCCCAGATGCCCAAGGATATTTGAATCCGGATCGGCTTCAATTGCCCCATCCCTTGGCGGAATTCCCCGATTTAGAAAACAGTGTGGCTTTACTGAAAGCGGCGATCGCCCAAGGGCAAAAAATTGCCATCTGTGGAGATTATGATGCCGATGGCATGACCAGTACCGTCCTATTATTACGCAGCTTAAAATATATGGGTGCTCAAGTCGATTACGCCATTCCCAGTCGCATGAGTGAAGGGTATGGGATTAATCGCCGGATTGTAGAAGATTTTCATCAAGAAGGAGTCGAGATTATCCTGACGGTAGACAATGGAATTGCTGCTTATGACCCCATTGCAAGGGCTGTAGAATTAGGCTTAACGGTGATTATTACCGATCACCATGAACTACCAAGCCAATTACCGCCAGCCAGCGCTATTTTAAATCCGAAACTATTGCCAACTACATCCCCTTACGCTTCAGTGGCTGGAGTTGGGGTAGCTTACATCTTGGCAATTACTTTAGCACAAGAGTTGGGGCAAGCTAAAGCCATTTATCCCCTCTGTTTAGAATTGTTTACATTAGGCACGATCGCCGATCTTGCCCCCTTAACTGGGGTTAATCGTCGTTGGTTAAAGCGGGGACTGAGGCGTTTACCCCATTCAGAACTGGCAGGAGTGCAAGCTTTAATTCAGGTTTCGGGAGTGAGCGATCGCCAGAAATCCCTTAAACCAGAAGACATTGGGTTTCGTCTAGGGCCAAGGATTAATGCGATCGGTCGTTTATCCGATCCGCAAATTGTCATCGAGCTATTAACCACCGATGAACCCGGAATTGCCCTAGAACAAGCGATGAAATGCGAGCAAATTAATCGCCGTCGTCAAGAGCTGTGCGAACAAATTACCCAAGAAGCCATTGATATCATTCAAACGGAACAAATTCTGCTCTATGATGACCGAGTATTGGTCTTAGTTCAACCCGGTTGGCATCATGGTGTAATTGGAATTGTCGCCTCTCGTTTGGTCGAGCGCTATGGTGTTCCCGTTTTTCTAGGAACCTATGAAGATGAGGATCGTATTCGGGGTTCGGCACGCGGAATTCCTGAATTTCATGTCTTTGAAGCATTAGAATACTGTGATGCTCTGTTAGGGAAATATGGGGGACATAAAGCGGCAGGCGGATTTTCTTTGCCGAGCCAAAATTTAGAACCGTTTAAAATTCAACTGAGCGATTTTTCCCATCAGTGTTTACAACCCCAATGGCTAAAACCCTTAATTCGGATTGACGGGTTAGCCGATTTTAGTCAATTGGATTTGGACTTATATGGGCAAATCGATCGCTTACATCCCTGTGGAATTGAAAATGATTTACCCATCTTCTGGACTCCAGATGTCCGAATTTTGGAGCAAAAAATTGTCGGCAAAGGACATATTAAGCTGACCTTGACCCAGGAAAAATCGAAACGGATTTTGAAGGCGATTGCCTGGCGTTGGCAAGATTATTTTCCTCTCCCTTCTCGATTAGATATCGCCTACAGCTTACGGGAAAATACGTGGAATGGAAATACAAGCCTAGAGCTAGAATTAGTAGGGGTAAGACGACAAAACCATCCGGATTAAGGGCATTTTTCGATCGCCAACCCCTGGAGGAAATGGGAGATCGCGATCGGACTCCAGAGCGGATTGTAGCTTTTATAGACTCCTTTTTTGGTACAGTGAATCTACAGCCACAATCCTAGGGAGGGTGAGAACGGAGCGTGAACGATCGCACAGAGAATCAACAGTTAACCGATCAAGAGGATCGCAGTTCAAGGGGCGATCGCATCGCGGAAAGTTTACTTTCGGCATCTAGCTCCCCCTCCATTCTCGATCCGTCTGAAGCCTCTTGGGATGATTATGGTGAGCAGTTATTAGATTTAGCCGCCCGAAATGGTGCAGAAGCAGCAGAAGTCTTTTTATCTAAATCCCATTCAATTCCCATTCTCTTTGAAGCGAACCGCCTAAAAAGTGTCCTCACTCACCACAGTGAAGGGGTTGCTCTACGCTTATGGAAAAAGGGTCAACCGGGATTGGCTGTATCCCATGGTTCAATTGCACCAGAACAGCTAGTTGAAAAGGCGATCGCCCTTTCCAAACTGCAAGAGCCATCGAAATATGTGGAGTTAACCCCTGGACGTAAACAGGTTTATCCCGATCTGGGTACTTGGGTAGAGAGCAAGCAACTCTTAGACTGGGGAGAAGATGCGATCGCCCGCTTGCGAGAAAACTACGGTGATATCCTGTGTAGTGCGGAACTCGATACTGAAGCGGAAAGCACCCGCCTGCTCAACTCTCAAGGTCTCGATTGTAGTTATACGGATACCACCCTCAGTGGTTATCTCACGGTCGAATGGGTACGTAGTGATGATTTTTGCAGCATTAGTGATGGACAGGTGCAACGGGATACCCTCAATTTAGAAGCCATAGTTTCTAGAATCCAAGACCACATTAAAGCCTGTGAACGCAATGTTGCCGCCCCACAGAGGCGCGTCCCAATTCTGTTTACAGCCAAAGCAGCAGATTTACTCTGGGAAACTCTTAGCGCTGCTCTGAATGGTAAGCAAGTCTTTGAAGGATCGTCCCCTTGGGTCGAAAAACTCGGAGAACAGGCGATCTCATCCCAGCTTACCCTCTCCCAAGACCCTCAAATGGGGCCCTATAGCTGTCCATTTGATGATGAAGGAGAGCCAACCCAACCCCTAATCTTTGTCGAAAATGGGGTGGTGAAACATTTCTTGTGCGATCGCACCACAGGTCGCCAGTTGGGAACCGGAACCACCGGCAATGGGTTTCGACCAAGCTTAGGCAGTTATCCCACCCCCTCTCTGTATAATCTGATTGTTTCCTCTGGTGAAAAACAGACCCTACAAGACTTAATTGCCTCCCTACCAGATGCTCTAATTGTGGATCAAATTTTAGGCACAGGAGGAGGAATTTCCGGAGACTTTTCGATTAATGTAGATTTGGGTTATCGAGTTCGGAATGGAGAAATTGTAGGTCGAGTGAAGGACACAATGGTAGCGGGAAATATCTATCACTGTCTGCGAAATGTAATAGAGTTGGGCGGCGATCGTGAATGGAATGGCTCTTGTTATACCCCATCTATCATTGTTGAAGGCTTATCCATTACCAGCAAACTAGACAATCCTTAAATAGAATCAGGGTTTCAGCGTATCCGGAACTCATATTATAGAACTCGTGGTGTCGGCAGAGCCGTTAGCCTCTCAGCATTACTTATGACATCAATTCAGTTCCTTGTAAACTTTTATGAAGAATTTTGTGAAAATTCGATGAAGAGATCGAGTGAATTTGATGAAGATTCCATGAAGATAGGTTCTTAGTCTTGATATTTCCCACTAGAGCAACATAAAGTTGATTGTACAAAGAAACGAAACATCTAAGGAGTCTAATATCAAGTCCGGAGAATCAATCAAAGTATAGCCGCGATTTCACGCCACCAATGAAAACGGGTCAAGTCTCGAATCAATGCCCTCTGGGTCAGTAACTTTCGGCAACGTTGGTATAAAACCTCTTCGAGTTCATCGAGA
>NZ_JAQMUE010000111.1 GCF_028330985.1 Roseofilum reptotaenium CS-1145
TCGCCAATAGTAATGATGTCATTCTCAAGAGACACAGTTCCCTTGATTTCCGACTCGTACCATGACCAAAATTCAGACTCTGATTCAGTTTCCTTGAGTTTGTCAAAGACTGCTAGGGCTTTCGCTAAGGCGTTGATGCACCCATCGCGAGTGAAAGATTCATTGCAAGTATTATCGGAAGTCTGAGACTTGCTGGCAACTTTGAACCGAAGCGATAAACGACTACGGTTCTTGCTGATAGGGACACCCTTTGGGGTTGATTTCTGGCAAGCTTTGAGGTAAATCCTCACTAACTCATGGTCAACGTACTTGGATGGGTCAATTTGGTTAGAGTGGAAATACTCACTTGCCATTGACCAGGAACGATCTAGATAGTCTTTCCAGTTTTGCACCTATTTTGCACCTATTTCCTTTTCAAGGTTCTAGAGTGCAAACTAGGCAAAGCTTTCACCTCTTGGGATGGCGTTAATTCACTTTAGGGTCTACGGTTCAAATCCTGTCATCCCGATTCATCAATATCTTTGGTTTCTAGACTTTTCTACTCTGACTCCCTTGTCTAGAATCAGATACTTACATATATTTCACATAAATTCATAGCTGTCTCCTTCTGGAGACAGCTATGATGGTGATTTTTACTGATCCATCATGTCTGAGTAGCTTTAATAATTCATCAGAGCCTTAGTTGTTGATTCCCCAGCCTTATTTAACTGAGAAATTAGGGTGGTATTCAAACCGGTGAATAGTGCCCATTGAGCCAATAGAGAAAAGGCAAAGGGTAAGACTAAAGTCTGGGCAGTTTGTTCTAAGGCAAACCAAGCACCTCCAAAGACGGAGAACATCCACCACCCAGCGGCCATTTTCGGGCTGAGTTCTAATACTCCAACAATCATTAAGGGTAGAAGTAACCCTGCAAACACTAAAAATCCGGCGATCGCCATGCGCTTTTTAGAGCGATTGAGTAAACTTAATTGGATAATCAGCCCATAAATCAGCATCAGATTAGCTGAGAGAATCAAAGAGAAAATCGCCCAAGTTCGTTCTGGGTTCGGTAAGCGGATACATGCCCAAAATACCCAAATCCCAGTAACTATCAACACTTGGAGAGCGATCGCTACCACAGCAGGACTCTTTTCTCCCCAAAGCAAATCCCCAATTAAACCTCGATTTTCCCTAGGCTGTTGATGGCGATATCTAGCCCAATCTAAACAGTTTTGACGCTCTGGAGCGACCATAAAACTGCTCAGAAGCACGACCATCAGATTAAACAAACTGAGGGCAAATAAGAGATAACATCCTTGGTCAGGGTAATCTAACTCAACAGGAAGAGCGAACCCCAATAACCATATCTGAAGCCCTGCAATCATTCCATAGCTTTGAGACTTGCTCATACGTGTGCCTAGGGGATTTTGGTATACTCGATTCACAATCTGAGCGATCCAATAGGCGATCCCTACACCAGTTACCACTGTTAATCCATAACCCACTGAAGCTGATGACAGGGGAAGTGTGAACCAATAGCCGTCAAAATACCTTGCCTGGTGAAAAACATACTCATCCAAGCACCAATTCACCCCTTGTAAATAATACGGCATCACCATTAAACTGATAAGACTCGCACTACCCGCACGAGCTTGTTCCCCAATCTTTTCATTACCGATTAGGCCAAATAACAGGGCAAGGCTATAACACACGCAACAACCCAATCCCCAGAGGCTATACAGGGCTAAAACATGAACTAAAGAATACTCTTGTAGAGCGGCCAAAGCATGAAGGGGTAAACACAGCAACGCAAAAAAGTATACAACAATTGGCACGCCCAGAATTTTACCCCATAAGACTTTTTTACTCTCTTGAGGACTGAAGCGAATAAAATTGAGGGTTCCTTTTCTGACCTCTTTCGCCATGTCACTGGTCAATAAAAAGACCCCACAGATCCATAAGGTTAAAGGTATAATCCAACCCAAGGTATGGAAAATAACTGACCAGGAGAACTCCTGATAATGATTATATTCCGTGGCTATTAGGATCAGAAGACCTTGTAAGATAACAGCCGCTCCCAAGGCTAACAAGAGGGGAGCGGGTTTGAGTCTCCCTTTTAACTCCCTTAATAATTGGGGATTCCATTCCCCAATTCGATTGAATACTGAATCCATATCCGAACACGCTCCTAAACGCTCTCTAGGGTTAATCTCTTTTGGTTTGAACCCTATGTACTGGTTGAATCCTAAGTGCCAAGTCTATAAGTCTATCTGTTGAAGATACCCTTCCATTATGGCTGAGAGAGCGAGCAACGGGTATAGGTATTAAGAATGGGACAATTCCCATCCACCCATCCCCTGAAAGGATTAAGATTCTAAGGCTGCCGGTTCTAGGACATGCTGAAAATGGACAACATCTTCTCTGGGGTCAGCATAGGTGACTTTAAGCTCGATATAATCGCCAGGAGCTACCGGGTTGGTAAAGCGAATGGCCATTTCTAAACCCAGCTCTTCTAATAAAACTAGGGCTAAATTGTCGTTTTCCCGTAACCAGCGCAGGACTAAACCTTGCCAAACTTGATCGAGATGGCGACGCAGAAATTCTAATCCCCAATATCGGTTGGTTTGGCGTTCTACCCAGTTGGCTTCTTGGGTGCTGGGAGCAATGGCAGCCATAAGTTCTTGTAGTTTGGCTTCGGAGAAGGGCAGGGGATCACCCCGCAGATGGGCTTTGAGTTGGAAGTGCGTCAGTAAGTCCATGTAGCGCCGGATGGGGGAGGTCACTTGAGTGTAAAAGTCAAGTCCGAGACTGGCGTGACGAGCGGGGGTAATGCTCATTTCACTGCGGGGCATACAACGACGTAGGGCGCAGGAGCGGACAGGTCCTGCGGGGAGTTGCATGAGTTCTTCGGCTGGGGGGAGTTCAGGTTGGGGTTGGGAACGGAAGGGAAAGGGAAGTTGATGGGTAGAACCATAACGTCCGGTGACTTCTCCAGCCAGGATCATCATTTCGGCGACGAGTTGCCGAGAGATGGCATCTTCGAGGAGGGTGATGGTTACTTCGTCGTCTTTGACTTTGATGGAGGCTTCGGGCATGGAGATGTTGATTGCGCCTTGGGCTGTGCGCCAGGTTTGCCGCAGTTTGGCGAGTTGGGCGAGGGTGGCGATTTCTGGTTCTGCGGGAACGCCCAGATGGAGCATTTCTTCTACATCGTCGTAGGTGAGGCGATAGGTGGGTTTGATCAGGGTGGCGTGGATGGTGTAGTCGGCGATCGCCCCTTCTGAGTCTAAAATTACGCCGAAACTGAGGGCGCAGCATTCTTTCCCTTGAATTAAACTCATGGGGCCGGTAGCCAATTCTGAGGGAAACATGGAAATCATGCCCGTGGGGGTATAAATGGTAGTGCCTCGCCGTCTGGCATCTAGGTCTAGTTCATCTCCAGGGGTTAACCATCTTGTGGGATCGGCAATGTGAATCCAGACGCGAGTTTGATCGTTTTCCAGGTATTCAATGCTCAAACCATCGTCAATTTCTGTGGTACTTTCATCGTCAATGGTATAGACCTTAAGATGAGTTAGGTCTAGGCGGTTGGAGTCCGGGTCATCCGGAGCATTTTGAAGGCAACCTTGGGCCACTTCGAGTACCTTTGTTGAGAATTGAGTTGGAATTTGACTCCGCCGCAGAAATAGGTTTTCGTGGGGACTCCATAGCCCCAAGGTAACTAAGAGATCGAAGCAGGCTTGGGGAGTATCGGGACGATTGAGCGCTGTTAGGGTTTCGCCAACGATCGCCGACGGCTTAAACCCTTCTGTGCTGTTACCATGGATAGCGTATTTCTCGATCGCCTCTAAACGAGAGCGATCGCTATTTGTCCACTCTAACACTTCTCCCGCTAGGGCCCGATTGATGCGATTAAGAAAATCAATGGCTTCCTGTTGCCGTTGTTGTTGAACTTCTTTTTGGTGCTGAATTTCCGCGACTAAACTACTCGGGCGGGGTTCATAGCGATCGCCCTTTTGCTTAAAGTAAAGCTTATCTTCAACCAATAAGCAATGGGCAGCATAACACAAGGGAGGACTTTGATCGCTATAGAGTAACTGAGCTAGGTCTTCGGGGGTTACCGCTTCCCCCGCTTCTACCAACAGTTCCCAGGCTACTTCTAAGTTGGATGGGTCAAGATAGGGCCCTACTTCTTTGAGGAACCGGGGAATATCTGAGGGGGTATAAGCTTCTCCCGCCACTTCATAGGTAATCTGTTGGCGCTTAATCGTATGACTATGAGCGCCTTCGTCAATTACTACCCAATTTTTCTTTCCTTCTGGGCGATCGGCTACTGCCAGTCGCCGTTCCCCATTGAGTCTAAATTCAATTAGCCTTCCCTTCTCCACAGCACTATCCTAGGGATTGATTCACAACATCACAGCCTTAATTTACCAGTCTTTGGCAGAGTTAACTTTCCTAGTTCAGAAATTCTTCTCTGTCCGACTTTTCTCCATAGGATGTGCTGACTTTACCCATCCCGACTCCGCTGCTTAACCTTCTTGGTTGACAAAGGGTAATAGGGCAATCAGCCGCGCCCGTTTAATGGCTGCTGTTAGGGCACGTTGTTGCTTACAGGTTAGCCCCGTGATTCTACGAGGCAAAATCTTACCTCTTTCAGTGATGTATTTACGGAGTAAATCCACATCTTTGTAATCAATTTTTTCTTTGGGTTGAATGGGGGAAACCCGTTTTCTGTAGTAATTTGACATAGGTTTGATCTCGGTTGATATTCTGGGGACAATGGGCTTAATTCCAGCAACTCAAAATAAGCAACTGGAGGTTATTTAATTTCCTTGTGGGTTGTATGGGCGTTACAGTGGGGGCAGAACTTTTTCAGCTCTAATCGGCCCGTCGTGTTACGACGATTCTTCTTGGTTGTATACCGAGAGACACCTGGCGATCGCTTCGCCAAGTTACTGCGACACTCTGTACATTCTAGGGTCACAGTAATGCGGACACCTTTATTCTTAGCCATAGCTTTACGGGCGCTAAAAGTTTTTAGAGTTAATTAAACACAATTTCCTATTGTCTCATACGTCTTTGTAATTGTGCAACTATTTGTTTGAGTTTCAAATCTAAAGAATAACCACGACGGGTTTGAATCATCAAAGTCCCTGCTACTTGGTCATGAAAAGCTTGTCGCCAATTGGTTTCGGCAAAGGCCCAGCCACAATCGACCCCTAGGGGTAATATTAACAGCAGTGACCAGGCATTGGCTGGATTGAGAGCATTAAATCCGATCAGAGCCAACATTGAGGCGAGTCCGAGAACGGCTTCGCGTTTTAATAAGTCAGAAAATAGGGGAGTCCGTCCCGTTTGGTCTACCACTCGCAGATCAAAGGCATAGCGTCCCAAACTTTGCCCCTTATTTTTGAGGACAATAAAGATCCGAGCCGTAAACCAAGCTAAGAGAAACGCTAGTAAAAACAAACTCCTACCGGCGATCGCACAAAAGAGCCAAATCGTAGCCAAATCTATAGCAAACGCTGCTGTCCGTCGTGACAGAGGCGCTCTGGGAAAATAGCGATCGGGGGGGGGACTGAACATGAACAGTAGGGAGTAGGGAATGGGGAATAGGCAATAGATTAATTCTTTTGGTGGTGTGATAAGGCCTGTTCTAGGGTTGTGATTTTTTCTTCCAAATACTTATGCTGCGATCGCCGAATCAAATGCCCCTTCAACCGTACCATGACTTCTTTGATATTGAACGGTTTGGTAATATAATCAACCGCTCCCAGTTCAAAAGCTTTAACTTTATCCGCCACCTGAGCGATCGCCGTAATGAAAATCACGGGAATTTGCTCCGTTTGAGGATTATCCTGGAGTTTTTGACACACTTCATAGCCATTCAGACCTGGCATCATCACATCTAGAAGGATCACATCAGGACAGATTTGTTCAGCTATTTCCAAAGCTTCAAGACCATTGACTGCTGCTTCTACTTGATAGCCATCATCAAGCAAAAGTTCAATCAACAAGCGCATATTAGTGGCATTATCTTCAACCACCAGGATGGTAAATTGGGATGGTTCAAACTGAATGTGCTGCATAGAACTCTTAACCAAAAATGGGATGACTCTATGGCATCTACTGCCCTATTCTTAAGGTCTACCGAAGAACAAGGCAATCGCATAAAACCCCTTTGACAATCCTATCCCGGATTCTGGCTTGTCCCGACTAAACAAGCGCCTTCCCAAATAATCCCCGTCAGATTTGCACCCTCTAACTCTGCACAAAGTAAATGGGCTTCTTTTAAGTTAGCACCAATCAAATTCGCCCCACGTAAGTCAGCTTCTTCTAAATTCGCTTGAGTTAAGCTTGCGCCTTGGAGATCGGCATAACTTAAATCAACCCCTTTAAGATTAGCATTATTCAAATTTGCACCTCGCAAGTCAGCGCCTCGCAAATCTGCACCTTGTAGCTTAACCCCGATTAGGTTAGCTCCACTGAGAAATGCCCCCGCTAAGGAAGCTTGGGTTAAAGTCGCACTCATCAAGTTAGCCCCTCTCAGGTTACTCCCTCGTAAATCAGCTTGAGTTAAATCTGCTTGCATTAAGTTTGATCCGAGTAAATTCCCCCGCAGATCAGCCCCAATCAGTTGGGCTGCCATCAGATTTGCACCGTCGAGTCGGGTTCCTTTGAGATTAGCAGAGGAAAGAATCGTTCCCACTAAGTTAGCTCCCGCTAAATTAGCATTCGGGAGTTGGACTTCAGTCAGGTCTTCATCTTCTAAGTTTACCCCTGGAAGGTGTTTGAGATGGCCAGCACGAAGGGCAACAAGATCTAAATCCATAGTATTTATTCGATTCATCGGTAGGTTGAGTTCAGGGAAGCAAGGGGGGTGGGATTCTCATCAAGTAACCAGATGCCTGAAGCAATTTTAGGGGGCAAGTTCGAGAGTTGCAAGCCCTGTTGCATTCCTCGCACTAATAAGGTCAACGTTTCCACTAATTTGGGGTCAAATTGGGTTCCAGCCAGGTCTTGGCAATATTCTAGGGCTGCGATCGCCTCTTGGGAATTCTGACTCTGGAGTTGCTGTTCAAAGGTCGCAATCAGGCTGAGAATCCGAGATTCAATCGGAATCCGATCGTAGGCGAGACCTTCCGGTTTGCCAGAACCATCCCAATGTTCGTTTTGATGACTAATAATATGGGCGATCGCCTGAAGTTGGGGCATCATCCGCAAAATCGAAGGTTTGGGCAAATCTGAGAGCTGTTCCTGAAGTTCTTGTTGCCGTTTGCTTTGGTAGGGATCGAGGGCTTCAGGGAGACCTTGTAAGCAGGGCAGTCTATGGAGCAGAGCCGCTAACCGTAAGCGTTTCACTTGCCACACGGGTAAATCCAGCAATTGTCCCATGACATCCGAGAGCGCTGCCACTTCTGTCGCTACATGGGGGTTGCTTAGATCGGCTTGGTCAATGACTTGAGCCATCCGCAACAAGGCTTGAATTTTATTGGAGCGCAAGTTATCCGTCAGGTCTTGAAACTGATAGAGAGGGGAATCACTATTGTAAGGGTTAAGTTGATTTTGGCAGTTTTGCAGATAGTCTACAACAGAAGAGACTACAGCATTGAGTAGATCGGCTTCTGGAGGTTTAGGGGTGATGTTTTGCAGGCGATCGTCGAGCTGTTGAGCTAATTTTGGATCGTAGGCTTGCAGATGTTCGGCCACTAACGTAACCGTTTCCTTCACTAACGTCGGTTCAAATGTCCAAAACCCATAAAATTTCCGTTCGCAATCGTTTTTTGGCCATCCTTTTACTCCATAATCAGCAGCAGATAATTCTTGGCATAAGACCATCGCCGTATAGTTGTTGGACATAATAATCAGATGCCATTCCTGACAAACTGGATCGTGGCTCTCTAGACCCACTAATTGAACATTAGGGAATTGACTGGTCGGATGTTGAGTAAATCCTGCCTCTTCAGTGGCTAAAATCACCACTTCGGAAGCTCGTTGGGCTAATTCTCGATAGCGTTCTGCTTCTTGCTCATACCATTTCCCCTGTTGGAATGCTGCAATCAATAGGGGTTGATCCTCACATTGGAGAATAAAATCTTCTAAGGCATGACACAGGGCAACCAAAGTATTTTTGTAATAGACCCCAAAGTTCAGGGGTTGGGTGTTTTGGTGGGCTGTATGCAGTTTTTGCAGGATTGAGCCAGTTAACATTGTTTTATCTTATCAGTTGCTTATGAAATACTAATCTTCAATTCTTGCATTACATTTTGACATAATTTACCAAGGTAGAGCCACACTTTTCAGAAAATCAAAAAAGACGCTTATAATACAGCGCCTGCACTTGGGATGCGTATCATAGACGAATTAAAGCTTCTGTTGAGAGCGATCGCTCATCGTGTCCCCACCTATGGTATATAGTTAGTAACCTGGGCTTTAAGACTTGGAAGAGATGATTTCTGCAACGAATGAGAACGAAACCAATCACCATGAGCGATCCATAGCTGTTGTGGGGATAAGCTGTCGCTTCCCTGGTGCAAAAAACTACCGTGAATACTGGAATAATTTACTCCAAGGAGTCAATAGTATAACTACTACATCCCAGAGATGGGATATTGACAAATTTTACTCTTCCATTCCAGAGACTTCTAACAAAACAATTAGTAAATGGTCCGGATTAATCGAAGGAATTGATAAATTTGATGCTGGATTTTTCGGGGTTTCGCCAAGGGAAGCCAGTCGAATGGACCCTCAACAGAGGATTCTCTTAGAATTGAGTTGGTCTTGTTTAGAAGATGCGGGTTATTCGCCGTTAGAACTCTCCGGAAACCCGATAGGAGTATTTATCGGTGTTTGCAACTCTGACTATAATCAAATACAACATCAAAATGGCAATATTCAGGGACATACAGCCACAGGAACGTACACCTGTATGATTGCTAACAGAATCTCTTATTTCTTTAACTTTCATGGCCCTAGTGTGCCCGTAGATACTGCTTGTTCGAGTTCTCTAGTTGCTCTGCACCAAGCCATCAATTCTATTCAAGCACAAGAATGCCAGATGGCACTTGTAGGTGGAATTAATATATTATGCACTCCCACCAGCTATATATCATTCAGTCAGCTCGGCATGTTATCTCCAACAGGGCAATGCAAAACATTTGATAGCCAAGCCGATGGCTATGTTAGAGGAGAAGGAGCCGGAATAATCCTATTAAAACCTCTAGAACAAGCCCGATTAGACCGAGATCAAATTTATGGTGTCATCAAAGGAAGTGCTGTCAATCATGGGGGCAGAGCAAGAACTTTAACCTCTCCTAATATTTATGCTCAAACTCAAGTTTTGCGAGCTGCCTATACCCAAGCTAATATTGCTCCCAACACCGTTGCTTATATAGAAACTCATGGTACAGGAACACCCTTGGGAGATCCCATAGAAATCAATAGTCTCAAACGGAGTTTCAAACAACTCCATCAACACTATGGAATCCCAGCACCACAAAATCCCTACTGTGGTCTAGGAGCAGTAAAAACGAATATTGGGCATACAGAAGCAGCCGCCGGGATTGCGGGATTAATCAAAGTTTTATTATCGATAAAAAATAAACAAATCCCTAAAACCATCAACTTTCAGAAACTCAATACTCGAATAGACTTAAGCCAGACTCCATTTTATCTAGTCAGAGAAACTCAAGAATGGAAACCCTTAATTACAGACAATGGAGAAATAGTTCCTAGGCGAGCCGGAGTAAGTTCCTTCGGGTTTGGAGGAGTCAACGCTCATATCGTGTTGGAAGAGCCGCCCGAACAAGACCAACTAAAAACAGAACTCGCTCCTTCATTCAATCTATTAACGCTTAGTGCTAAAACCAAACCCGCGCTGCAAGACTTAGCCCAGAATTATATCCCTTATTTACAATCTCAGGATGAATCTGAAATAGCAGACATTTGCTATACCAGTACCCTAGGACGGGCGCATTTTGAAGAAAGACTAGCAATCGTGGCTGAGTCTAAGCAAGAGTTAGAGGAAAAACTCTTAGAATTTGCAAAGCAACCTTACACCTACGGGGTCATTCGAGGAACAGCACTGTCTGCCCAATCTCAAGACGTGGCTTTTCTATTTACAGGCCAAGGGTCTCAATATATTAATATGGGACGACAGTTATATGAAAGACACCCAACTTTTCGCCAGGTTTTAGACGAATGTGACGCAATTCTGAAATCCTATCTAGAAGTCCCTCTATTAAAAGTTTTATATCCTGATGAATCTCAGCCGCTTGAGGCCTCTCTCATCGACCAAACTGCTTATACCCAACCCGCTCTCTTTGCTGTAGAGTATGCTTTGGCTAAACTATGGGAATCTTGGGGAATAAAACCCAGTATTGTGATGGGTCATAGTGTTGGGGAATATGTCGCTGCTTGTATTTCCGGAGTCTTCACCTTAGAAGAGGGTTTGAAATTAATTGCCATGCGGGGACAATTAATGCAACGCTTGCCTCCCGGTGGCAAAATGGTCTCTGTATTAGCATCGGAAACTCAAGTCAAAGCAGTCATAAAGAACTATTCTAGACAAGTTAGTATCGCCGCTTTCAATGGGCAACGAAGTATTGTCATCTCAGGGGAAATAGACGCTTTAGCAGCAATTTGTAGTCAATTAGAAAGTCTCGGAATTAAAACTAAAACGCTACAAGTCTCCCATGCCTTTCATTCCCCATTAATGGAACCCATGATAGCTGAATTTGAAGCAATAGCTCAAGGAGTAACTTATCGTCAGCCCAAAGTCCCCTTAGTTTCTAATGTGACAGGTAGAAAAGCTGGAGAAGAAGTCAGCACTGCTCAATATTGGGTTAATCATATCAAAGAACCAGTTAGATTTGCACAAAGCATGGTGACCTTATGTGAGCAAGGATATGAAACTTTCTTGGAAATTGGGCCAAAACCCATATTGTTGGGTATGGGAAGAGAGTATGTATCCGAGGAAGGCGGTTTATGCTTACCTTCCTTACGTCCAGGAATACCAGAATGGCAACAAATGCTCTCTAGTTTAGGGGAATTCTATGTAAAGGGCGCGAAGGTAAATTGGTTAGGATTTTACGACAGTTGGGGTTTCTCCGGACAGAAAATTTCTTTACCGACTTATCCATTTCAAGGAGAAAAATATTGGATAGAAGATTCTGAAGTTAACGAAGGAACGTCAATTATTAACTTATTGAATCAGGGCGATGTCTCGCATTTAACTGAACGATTGAGAACCGTTGAAGAGTTTAGTCCTCATGAAGTTGATTTACTTCCCAAATTACTGAAGTGTTTGGTCAAGCAACATCGACAAGAGTTAGGAAAAGCTGGCATTCATGATTATTTTTATTCTATAGATTGGCGAGAAAAAGTAGGTTTTGGTCAAACCCGGTTAATCAAACCGGTAGAAATGGAACGTCAATCCATTTTGGGTGAGTTAGCACTCAAGGAAGAAAAGCCAGGAAATATTCTGACTCTATTAGAAAAAATCGGGATAGAGTATATCATACAAGCCTTGGATAAAATGGGCTGGTCTTATCAGCCTACAGAGCTGTTTTCACTAGAGAGAATTACCCAAAAATTAGGGATCGTCAATAGCCAAAAACAACTGTTTAATCGGATTTTACAAGTTCTCGTGCAAGAAGGAATGCTTAAAAAGCGATCGCAACAATGGGAAGTTGTACAAGAGCTACCCCCCGTAAATCCCAGTCAAATTTATCAGTCGAGATTACAGAAATATCCAGATATCGTTGCCGAATTAACGCTTCTTCACCGTTGTGCCTCTCAGTTGAGTGCTGTATTGCGAGGAGCGATAGACCCCGTACAGCTAGTCTTTCCAGAAGGGGATTTGACCGCAGCAACACACCTCTATCAAGAGTCTCCCACTGCTCAGGCTATGAATACGATTGTCCAACGGGCAGTCAGCCAAGTGATAGAAAAGTTACCTCCAAGGCAAGGGGTCAGAATCTTAGAAATTGGCGCAGGAACAGGAGGAACAACCGCTTACCTTCTCCCCCACCTTCAACCGAGTCGAACCCAATATGTTTTTACCGATCTAGGGTCCCTATTTCTCCGGAAAGCACAAGAAAAATTTCAGGACTATTCCTTTGTTTCGTACCAAACGTTAGATATTGAACGCGATCTCGAACAACAGAATGTTGATTTACATCAATACGATATCGCGATCGCGGCTAATGTACTTCATGCCACTGAAAACCTCAAACAGACCTTAAACAACGTACATCAGTTACTCGCTCCAGGAGGACTCATTGTCTTATTAGAAGTTGCGACTCAGAACCTATGGCTAGATTTGGTTTTTGGACTGTTAGAAGGATGGTGGAGATTTCAAGATTATGAATTGCGTCCTGATTATCCATTACTCAATCGGCTGCAATGGCAGCAACTGTTGAAGGAAACGGGATTTAGTGAGCAGGTCATACTCCCTGAACAATCTGGGCAATTAGAACTCTCTTCTGACCAAGTCGTGATGATTGCACAAGCAGAAGAAACCGCTAGACTCGAAGATCGAGCAGACTCTCGACATTGGTTGATTTTGGCAGATCCAGAGGGAATTGGCCAGCACCTAGCGACCCATTTACGTTCAGTCGGACACTCTTGCACGTTGGTCTTTCCTGGAGAACACTATCAAAAGATTGGAGCAGCAGAATTTATCCTTAATCCTCACCACCCTTTAGAGTTTGGACAAATGATGACTGAAATTGTCCAACAGTCAAGTTTATATGGAGTGGTGCAATGCTGGACTCTGGAAAGGGGCGATATCCTTCAGAGAGAACCGTTAAATGAATGGTTGAAATCAGGATGTGGCGCGACCTTATCCTTAGTGCAAGAATTAGTCAAACTTGAGAACAGCCAACCGCCAAAATTATGGGTCGTAACTCAAGGAGTGCAACCCCTTCCCGAACCCGAACCCCTATTATCTGGACTCGCCCAATCTCCAGTCTGGGGGATGGCCAAAGTGATTGACTTAGAACACCCAGAATTGAACTGCGTTCGAGTGGATCTTGACCCAACAGAACCGGTGGAGAATCAGGCATTAAACTTATTAGATGAACTCCACTCAAGGGAGAGTGAAAATCAAGTGGCTTTTCGAGGACAACGCCGTTATGTTTCTCGGTTAGTCCCGAACGATGTGGCTACACCATCGATTCCTCCCAGCTTCGGTAAAGAGGTGACTTATCTGATCGCAGGAGGCTTAGGGGGATTAGGTTTGCTGGTAGCGGGCTGGATGATTGAGCAAGGCGCTCAACATTTGGTGTTGCTCAGTCGTCGTTCTCCTGATGCGTTAACCGCAGAAAAATTAGCTCAACTGAGGAAATTGGGGGGTTCCGTGACGGTAGAAAGGGCTGATATATCCGATTTAGACGCGATGACTCAGGTGTGCGATCGCATTAATCGCTCCCCATACCCCCTAGCAGGAGTGATTCATTCGGCGGGGATGCTCTCGGATGCCGTCTTGCAAAATCAAACTTGGTCAAGTTTTGAACCCGTTATGAAAGCCAAAATAGAAGGGGCTTGGAATTTGCACCAGCTTACTAAGAACCAACCTTTAGATTTCTTCATTTTGTTCTCGTCAGTTGCTTCTCTGTTTGGTTCTTCTGGACAGAGTAACCATGCCGCCGCTAATGCTTTTCTCGATCATTTAGCTCATTATCGACGCAGTATGGGGCTACCAGCATTAAGCATTCATTGGGGAACCGTATCGAAAGTCGGAGAAGCAGCAGAACGGGGTGCAGATATTCGTCTGCAACAACAGGGGTTAAATGCTATTTCCCCTGATGAAGTTTTAGAGGCTTTAACGATTCTCTTGACTGGAGAGTTAACGGAAGTGGGCGTTGTCAATGTGGATTGGTCTGTCTGGGAAGATCGGATTGCCCATTCTCCCTTCTTGGAAGATTGGCAACAGAAAGCCACAGTGACTGAGGTGACACCCACTGTTGAATCCAATATTGTACAACAGTTAAGCCATTCTACGCCCAAAGAGCGGCGATCGCTGCTCATCTCTCATCTGCGGAATCAAATGGGCCCAGTACTAGGTCTTAAGAACGTTAGCGAAATTGGATTGGAAGATAAGTTTTTTGAACTGGGAATGGATTCTTTGACTTCCGTTGAATTACGCAATAAACTACAAAGAAGCTTGGAAATCACTCTGCCTTCGACCCTTGCATTTGACTATCCGACAATCGACAAATTAGTCGAATACTTGCTTCAACACTTATCCGGTTCACCCATAGCCAATAGCCCACCTTTTATTCCCCAACAACAGGAGGAGACCCTAGAGGAGGATCTTGAAGAAGGACATGCTCCCATACAAGACCTGTCAGAAGAAGAAGTCGAAGCGTTGATTAATCAAAAATTGAATGCACTACTTGAGGATTAAGGGGGACATCATGGAGAAAGTCAATAAGTTAGGACAATTGACCCCTCTACAGCGATCGCTCTTAGCGATCGAAAAATTAGAATCTAAACTCAAGAAACTAGAAAACTCTCGTCAAGAGCCAATTGCGATCGTCGGTCTAGGCTGTCGATTTCCAGGAGGAGTCAATAGTCCAGAATCCTTCTGGAACCTTTTATCTGAAGGAACCGATGCGATTACAGAAATTCCTCAAAATCGCTGGAATCTCGAAGACTACTATGATCCTAACCCAGAAACTCCCGGCACAATCTACACACAATCCGGGGGATTTGTCAACTCATTAAAAGAATTTGACGCAGAATTTTTCAACCTTTCAGCTAAAGAAGCAGCCTCTCTCGATCCTCAGCAACGATTGCTTTTAGAAGTCACGTGGGAAGCCTTAGAACATGCCACCATTAATCCCCAACATTTAATGGGAACGAAAACAGGGGTTTTCATTGGCATTAGTACCCATGACTATCTGCAAAAATTGGCGAGTCGGGACCTCAAAGAAATTGATGCCTATATGATTAGCGGGAATGCCAATAGTACCGCATCAGGAAGACTGTCCTATAGTTTAGGATTAGTCGGGCCAAACTTTGCTGTAGATACCGCATGTTCATCCTCACTCGTTAGCCTACATTTAGCTTGTGCCAGCTTAAGAAATAGAGAAAGTCATGTCGCCCTAGCCGGCGGTGTGAATTGTCTGATTTCACCCTTAATTCATATTAACCATTCTAGAGCCAGAATGTTATCGGCTGACGGCAGATGTAAAACATTTGATGCTAAAGCCGATGGATTTGTGCGCAGTGAAGGCTGTGGAATAGTTGTCCTCAAACGTTTATCTGATGCCCAAGCTGACGGCGATCGGGTATTAGCAGTGATTCGAGGAACAGCCATCAATCAAGATGGTCAGACCAGTGGATTAACCGTTCCCAACGGCATCTCACAGCAAGCGGTAATTGCTCAAGCTCTCAAGAATAGCCAACTAGACCCAAAAGAAGTCAGCTATATCGAAGCTCATGGTACAGGAACGGCTTTAGGTGACCCGATTGAAGTCGGGGCTTTAAGAGCGATTTTTAAAGACAGTCACTCCCCAGAAAATCCGGTCTTCATTGGCTCGGTAAAAACGAATATTGGTCATGCAGAAGCGGCTTCAGGAATTGCGGGTTTAATTAAGGTTGTTTTACAGCTTCAACATAAAACAATTGCGCCTCACTTGCATTTTCAAAACCCCAATCCTTATATTGAGTGGTCAGAAACACCGGTACAAGTGCCAACTCAAGTCATGCCATGGACGACTGAAAATAAATCCAGAATTGCTGGAGTTAGCTCCTTTGGTTTTAGTGGCAGTAATGCTCATGTAATTGTGGAAGAAGCCTCCCAGATCAAGGCGAAGTCTCCCCGGCAAGAGTCGGAGCGATCGTATCATTTACTGACTCTTGCTGCGAAAACAAAACCCGCATTATCTGACTGGGTGAATCGATATAGAAACCATATCCAAGATCGTCCTGATTTAGAACTGAATGATATTTGTTATAGCGCTAATACAGGACGTGCCCATTTCAAGTATCGGTTAGCCATTCTAGCTTCTAGCAAGCAAGAGCTGATACAAAAACTCCATGATGTTGAACAGGAGAAAGAAGAGAGCAGCGTCGGGAAAATACTCAGCAGTGGAGAAGCACCTAAACTGGCTTTTTTGTTTACTGGACAAGGCTCCCAGTACCTGAATATGGGAAGGCAGTTGTACGAAACTGAGCCAGTATTTCAGAACGCGATACAAGAGTGCGATCGCATCCTAAAGACTGAGCTAGATTATTCCCTGATTGATGTGCTTTATCCTGATGAAGTAGACCCTAAAGTTTCGGATCGCCTCCATCAAACTCAGTATACGCAACCCGTCTTATTTTCCTTAGAATATGCTTTAGTTCAACTGTGGAAATCTTGGGGAGTTGAACCCGATAGTGTGATGGGTCATAGTGTCGGTGAATATGTGGCCGCTTGTGTGGCAGGAGTCTTTAATTTAGCAGAAGGACTCAAACTGATTGCCGCACGGGGACGGTTGATGCAGAAGTTGCCAGAAGGAGGAGGAATGCTGGCAGTCAGAGCCGCAGAATATCGGGTGAGAGATTGGATTAGATCCTATGGGAATCAAGTCAGTATTGCGGCTATCAATGGACAAAGTAATTTGGTAATTTCAGGAGAATTGCTTAGTCTCGAAAACATTGCCCAAGCTTTAGCAAAAGAAAATATTAAAACCAAATTTTTACAAGTCTCTCATGGGTTCCATTCTCCGTTAATGGAACCCATTTTAGAAGAGTTTGCCAGCATTGCTCGTCAAGTTAACTATCATCAACCCAGTATTCCTATTATTTCTAATGTAACTGGGACAAAAGTCGATCGGGATATCTCCACTGCCTCCTATTGGGTGGATCATATTCGAGAGCCGGTACGTTTTGCCCAAAGTATGGAGACGTTAGAGAAGACGGGTTATGGAGTATTTGTGGAAATTGGCCCGCAACCGATCTTACTGGGAATGGGGAGTCAATGTTTGCCCGAAGATAAAGGAACTTGGCTGCCCTCTTTGCGCCCTGGCGTAGAAGACTCTATACAGATTTTATCGAGTCTGGGGCAACTCTATAGTCAAGGAGTGAATATCGATTGGTTGCACTTTTGGCAAGACTATAAGCGAAAAAAAGTTGATTTACCTACCTATCCTTTCCAACGAAGAACCTATTGGATTGAATCTGATCAGCCAGATAAAACGATCCAGAAAGATCGAGGTCTGGATCAGGAAAAATATTTTTATCATCTGCAATGGCAACCGGTTGATCGTTTTGAAAAACCGGTCGAGTGTCCTCCAGGGAATTGGTTGATTTTTGTTGACGACCGTCAAAGCTTGAGCGATTCATTAAGGACTCTGCTGCGAGAAAAAAATAAGAACGTCAGTTGGATTTATAAGGGAAGCGGTTATGAACAAATCGAAGAAAATGAATACAAAGTTAATCCGGAACATCTGCAAGATTTTGAAGACTTATTAGAAAATCTAAAATTAGCTGGGCGAGAGGATTTTGAAAACATCCTTTATTTGTGGAGCTTGGATACTCCGCCAACAGAGAAGTTGAACTTAGAGCGTTTAAAAGTAGCTCAGGATTTTGGCTGTGGTGGAGTTTTACATTTAGTGCAAGCCTTGCTGAAAGGCACGAGTTTAGGAAAATTATGGATTGTTACCCGTGGAGCGCAATCTGTTTCACTAACTCCGGAAAGGGTGAATGTGGCGACATCGCCTTTGTGGGGATTGGGCACAGTGCTGTCGTTAGAACATCCTCAATTGTGGGGAGGATTAGTGGATTTAAATGGGGAAAAACAAGAGGATGAAGGGCAGAAATTATGGCATTTAATTGATAATCTGGAGAAGGAAGATCGTTTGGCTGTGCGAGGAGAACAGATCTATTATTCTCGTTTACTTCAATTACCGGTATCCGAGTCAAAACCGGTGGCTCTAGATCCAGATGGCATTTATTTAATTACAGGAGGAACAGGAGCCTTAGGATGGCATACGGCCCAATGGATGGTCAATCAAGGGGCGAAACATCTCCTATTAATCAGCCGTCGCGAACCTTCTGGCCAGAAACAGGCTAAAATTCGGGAATTAGAAGAGGGAGGAGTTGAAGTACAGGTTGTTTTAGCAGATGTGCGCGATCGCCAACAACTCTCACTTATCCTACAACATCAGAGTCGCGATCGCCCCCTCAAAGGTATCATTCATGCCGCTGGAGTCGTTGCTATTGAACCCATAGAAGAGATATCCCTGGGTCAATTGCAAGAGATGATGGCAGCTAAAGTACTCGGTGGCTGGAATTTGCACCAATTGAGTCAAGACCTAGACCTAGACTGTTTTGTTACCTTCTCTTCCATTGCGGCGGTATGGGGTTCAATCGGTCAAGCTCACTATAGTGCGGCCAATGCATTTTTAAATGGTTTAGTTCACTACCGTCAAGCTCAAGGATTACCCGGTTTATCGGTGAACTGGGGGCCTTGGTCAGGAGGCGGAATGGCTGGGGAAAAAGACTTACAGGAGTTAAGCAAACGAGGAGTCAATCCCTTATCTCCCCAACAGGCGATCGCCGCTTTAGAACGAATTTGGCACAGGGGTAATCCCCAAACAACAATCGCCAATGTAGACTGGACGATATTGGCCCCACTGTATCAAACAGGACGGCAACGACGGCTATTAGACGAAATTTCTGTTGATTTGCCTCAATCTTCAAGCTCAGAACAAACGTCAGAAATCTTACAACAGATTCAAGCTGCACCCAAACATCAACAAAAAGAGTTATTGCTCACCTGCGTTCAACAGGAAGTAGCCAAAGTCTTAGGATTATCCTCCAACCAACTGCCGAACCGAGAACAAGGCTTTTTTGAATTAGGGATGGATTCCCTGATGGCCGTTGACTTAGGAACAAATCTGACTCGTCTGTTGGGCGTTCGATTACCCTCTACGCTCACCTTTGATTTTCCCAACATTGAGCAACTGAGTCACTATCTGGCGACAGAACAATTAACCGTCGATCCAGCGCCAACCATCGCTCAGTCTGCTCCTCCATCCTCCTCCCTCAAAGAGCCGATCGCCATTATTGGCATCGGTTGTCGATTTCCTGGAGGCGCGACAGACCTCGATCAATTTTGGCAAGTGCTGGCCACAGGAACGAATACGCGCCAAGAAATTCCTCCAGATCGTTGGAATTTAGACTCCGTAGGCGATCGGATGGCCACTCCCTACGGCAACTTTCTCCCAGAAGTCGATCGCTTCGATCCCACGTTTTTCGGCATTGCCCCCAGGGAAGCGACAGCCCTCGATCCCCAACAGCGCTTGCTTCTAGAAGTCACTTGGGAGGCTCTCGAACGGGCCTGTGCAGTGCCTCAACGGTTAGCTCAACAGTCTGTTGGTGTATTTATTGGCAATGATGGACAAGATTATGCCGAATTAGTCCATCAACATTTAGCTCAAGAGCCAGACAGTCCGATCGCTCTCCATGCTGGGGTAGGCAATACCTTTTCGGGCATGGCTGGTCGTCTGTCTTATACCCTGGGATTAACAGGGCCCGCCATAGCCATTGATACCGCTTGCTCTTCTTCCTTGGTCGCCCTTCACCAAGCGTGCAATAGTTTGCGTTTGGGAGAATGTGAGATGGCGATCGCCGGAGGAGTGAAACTCCATCTGACCCCCACCTCCTATCTGCTCGCTTCCCAAGCTAACATGCTCTCGGCTGACGGTCTGTGCAAAACCTTCGATGCAACAGCAGATGGCTACAGTCGCGGGGAAGGCTGCGCGATCGTGATCCTGAAGCGATGGTCAGATGCCCAAAAAGATGGTGACTCAGTGCTGGCTGTCATCCGAGGCAGTGCAGTTAATCAAGACGGGCCCAGCAGCGGATTCACCGTTCCCAACGGTCAAGCTCAACAGCGCTTGATTCGACAAGCGTTACGCCAAGCGGAGATCGACCCCCAAGAGATCAGTTACTTAGAAGCTCACGGAACCGGAACCTCCTTGGGCGATCCGATCGAACTCAATGCTGCGGCTGCGGTGTTAGGTGAAGGACGTTCCCAGGACTCTCCCTTGTGGGTTGGCTCAGTGAAAACCAATATCGGCCACTTAGAAGCCGCCGCCGGAATATCGGGAATCGTGAAGGTGGTGTTAGCGATGCAACATCAGACCCTTCCTCCCCATTTGAATTTTAATCAGCCGAATCCCAAAATCGATTGGGACAATTCGGCGATCGCCGTCCCCACCCAACTCACCCCTTGGACTGTTTCCGGAAAGCGCTATGCTGGCGTGAGTTCATTTGGATTTACCGGAGTCAATGCCCATGTCATTCTGGAAGAAGCGCCTCCCCGAGATCCCCAAGACCACTCTGTAAATCCCTCAGACCGTCCCTATCATCTCGTCACCCTATCCGCAAAAACCGAAACAGCACTTCAGGAATTAGTCACTCGAGTGCAGCGTCATCTCGAATCCCATCCTCACATGAAGCTTGCAGACCTGGCTTACAGTCTGAACACCGGTCGCGCTCACCTCGAACATCGACTCGCTCCGATCGCCTTCAGTCTCCAAGACCTACAAGAAAAACTGTATCGCTGGCAAACCGGACAACAAACCCCTGAGCTTTGGAGCGGAAATCTTCCCAGTCTAATGTCATCCCCTAAAGTCGCTTTTCTCTTTCCTGGGGAACCTTTAGAGTCTGGCAACTGGGGAGAGAACTTGTATAAACAGTCCCCTGTATTCAAAGCAGCGATCGATGAATGCGATCGCCTCTTGAGTTCTCAGTTCCCCAGCTCGATCGCACAATTCCTCTACTCTCCCTCCGAAGAAAGCCAACCTGAACATCAACCGATCCGGCGATCAAGTATATTTGCCCTAGAATATGCCCTCTGTCAGTTATGGATGTCTTGGGGAATTGAACCCGATCTGCTCTTCGGTCATGATGTGGGAGAATATGTCGCCGCTTGCGTCGCTGGAGTCTTCAGTCTAGAAGACGCATTACGTTTAATCACAGCAGACTCAACTAACTTAACCTCAATTGCTCAGGAGATCGTCTACTCGCCCCCTCATATTCCCATCCTCGCGATCGCCCAATCCCACCCCCCTATCTCCACACCAGATTACTGGATAAACTCCCGCCAACTCCCTTATCCATGGGCGGAAAAAATCCAAGCATTACGAGAACAAGCAGAGTATCTCTTCCTAGAACTCGGGCCAACTCCAAGTTTATCGACAACAGAACAACACTCGACTCCTCAAAAGCCAGAAAATTACTTCCTATCCTTATCTTCTCAAGGTCAAGAATGGCAACAACTCTTATCAAGTTTAGCTCAGTTATATGTGCGAGGAGTAAATGGTGATTGGTTAGGATTCGATCGCCCTTACCTCCCGAACCGTAAACCCCTCACCTTACCAACCTACCCGTTCCAAAGAGAACGATATTGGCTTCAAACAGCTCCCTCAGTTCTGACTCAACATCAGAGTTCCGTTAACCCCAATCCTCCCCTTCCCGAAACCCCTGAAATCTTAGCTCAAAACTTGCAACAGTTCGGTGACCTATCCCCCAGCGAAGTAGCCTTATTGCCGAAACTCCTAGACCTCCTCAAACAGTATCAAAACCATCCACAAGATCCTCCAGTTGAACCCGATCCGCTTGCCCCTTGGCTCTACGAACTACACTGGAAACCAAAAGCCAATTTTTCTGGCGATCGAGCCGCTAATTTTTTGCCTTCTCCTCAGGACTTATATTCAACCCTCAATACAACGTCTCAACGCCTTTTAGCTGAGAATGACCTACAGAACTATACCGAAATTTCTGCCCATTTAGAATCCTTGAGTGTAGACTATATCATTCAATGCTTACAGGAAATCGGTTGGTCTTACCCCGTAGGAGAGCAATTAGAAACAGCAACTCTCATCGATCGATTCGGTATCCTTCCCAGCACCTCTCGGTTATTCAATCGGATGCTACAAATCCTGGCAGAAGAGGGAATTTTAAAGCAGGAAAATCACCACTGGAAAGTCCTCCAATCTTTGCCAGAAGTGAATCCTAAGAGGCAGCATCAAAACCTTCTCAATCAATATCCCACGGCTAAAGCTGAATTAACCTTGCTTGGGCGTTGTGCGAGTCAACTGAGCCAAGTTTTACGAGGCACAGTAGATCCTGTGCACTTGGTTTTTCCGCAAGGAGATTTTACCGATGCCATTGAAATGTATCAAGGCTCTCCAGCAGCCAAAGTGATGAATGAGTTGATCGAAAATGTAGTGGTTAACAGCTTGAAAACCATTCCCGATTGCCAAGGCATAAAAGTTCTCGAGATTGGAGCCGGAACCGGAGGAACAACCCGCTCAGTCCTCCCCCATTTTGCGCCCGAACAAACCCAATATCTTTTCACAGATGTGGGCAGTTTATTCACCACTAAAGCCCAACAAAAATTCCAAGATTACAAGTTTGTTACTTATCAAACTCTCGACATCGAAGTTAACCCCAATACTCAAGGCGTTGAGTCCCATCACTACGATATTATTATTGCGCCTAATGTCCTTCATGCTACCCGTAGTTTACAGGAAACCTTATCCCATGTACGGCAACTCTTAGCACCTGGCGGACTGTTGATCTTATTAGAAGCGAATATTCGGATTAGATGGGTGGATTTGATTTTTGGACTCTTAGAAGGATGGTGGAGATTTGAAGATACAGAACTGCGACCTGACTATCCGTTATTGAGTCGCGAACAATGGAAAAAACTGCTACAAGAGACGGGATTTAGTCAAGCGATTACTGTTCCTGAATTTGACCAGATGCCCTTGGTCTTATCTCAGCAAGCAGTAGTCGTTGGACAAGCGGATAAAACGAGCGAATGCTCTCATCCGTCCCTCGATAAAAACTGGTTGATTTTTGCCGATCGACAAGGATTAGGTCAAGCTTTGGCTAAAACCCTGGATTCTAGGCAAGAAAACTATCGATTGGTTGTTCCGGGAGAGGGAATAAATCCCCAAAATCCTCAAGAATTTGAAGATATATTGACCTCTTTATCTTTATCTTCATCCACTCAAACCCATGTCGTTTATCTATGGGGATTAGATAGTCCTGGTTTAGAGCAAATGAGTCCAGAAGCGATTAAAGAAAATCTAAGCTGGCACACTCAAAGTCTTTTATATTTAGTCCAAAGTCTCTCTCGACTTAAACGGATCTCGTCTTGCCGCTTATGGATCGCCACACAAGATTCACAACCGGTTGTTCCTGATTCATCTTTATCTGGATTAGCTCAATCTTTCCTCTGGGGAATGGGGTTGACGATTTCTCTGGAACATCCAGAATTCTGGGGCGGACTCATTGATTTAGATCCTCAGGTTTCTTGGGATGAATTGAGTCAAATTTTACGCACAGAAATTGACACTTCAGAAGGAGAAGACCGCATTGCATTTCGAGGGCAATCTCGTTATGTTCAGCGATTGGTTAAACCCGATTGCCAATTCTCTAGCTCTCAAACTCTGGACAGGAATGCTACTTATATCGTTGCTGGAGAATTAGGCGGTTTGAGTTTACCCATAACGGAGTGGATGGTAGCTCAAGGGTTTCGAGATTTGGTCTTAATCAGTCCTGAGCAACCGTCACCGGATCAAAAAACTCAAATTAATCAGTTACAAAACCAGGGTACGCTAATTAGGTTGATTCAAGCTGACTTGACGGGTTGGGAGGAAGTACAAAGGGTTTTTGCTGAACTGGATAGGGATAGGTCTTCCTTGAAAGGAATTATTTATACCTTAAATTTAAGTAATATGACCAACATAACAGAAAAACTCTTTTCTGAGTTAAAAAGGGAAGTCCATCGTGGTATGTTAGGGCTATGGAATTTACACCAAATTACTCAGAATCGCGAGTTGGATTGCTTCGTGAATTGTTCTTCTTTGGCTTCTGTAGTGGGTTTATCGGGTCAGATACAGCAAGGCGCATCGGATTATTTTGCCGATAGTGTTGTCCGCTACAGACAAATCCAAGGATTATCGGGTTTAACCCTGAATTGGGGGGTTTTATCCGTAGGCAATTTAAGGGGTGAAACAGAGTTGACAGAATTTAAAAAACGAGGGGTGTGTGCGTTGTCTGCTGATACAGCAAAATTAACGTTAACCCAGATGTTACAGAGGAAGCAGGGCCAAGCGATGGTGGCCGATATTGACTGGAGCATCTTTAAACCGCTTTATGAGATGGGGAGACAGAGATTACTGCTAGAGGAGATAGAGAGTCAATCTTTAAGTCATGAAGGTCAAGAGCAGACGGGTCAAATTCTGGAACAGGTGAATCAAGCTTCAGAGAGCGAACGGATGGATTTAGTCATTGGTCATATTCAACAGCAAACGATGAGGGTTTTGGGATTGAAAGAAACTCAAATGCCTAGGGCTGAACAAGGCTTTTTTGAAATGGGGATGGATTCTTTAACCTCGGTGGAATTCAAGACTCGTCTGGAAGCCGATTTCCACTGTGCTTTACCGACGACGTTGGTTTTTGAATTTCCTAATATCTTGAGTTTAGCGGAGTATATCGGGCGAAAAGTTATGGGTTGGGATAGAGAGGAGGCAGAAATCAGTGAATCGGGATCGAATCAGTCTCTTGAACGAGAGATTGAAGAATCAACGGTTGATGTTGGCCAGCTTTCTGAACAGGAGATGGAAGATTTGATTAATCAAGAATGGGCAGAATTAGGACTTGAAAACGATGAGTAAATCTAGTGAACTTTCCCCCTTGCAACGCTCTGTGTTGGTGATTGAAGGATTAAAAAATAAGATCAAAACTCTGGAAAATGCCCAAACGGAAGCGATCGCCATTGTCGGTATGGCCTGTCGTTTTCCGGGAGGCGCGAACACTCCCGAAGCCTTTTGGCATCTTTTATCTGAGGGAGTCGATGGCATTAGCGAACTCAAGGGCGATCGCTGGAAGGTCAATGACTACTATGACCCCAAACCAGGAACTCCGGGGAAAATGTACACCTGTGAGGCAGGATGCGTGGACAATATTGACCAATTTGACCCTCAATTTTTCAATATTTCACCGCGAGAAGCGATGACCATTGATCCCCAACATCGTTTACTGCTAGAGGTCAGTTGGGAAGCTTTAGAACAGAGCGGTAATATTCCCGACAGAATACAAGGGAGTCCCACCGGAGTTTTTGTGGGCATCAGTGCCACAGAATATAGTTGGATTGCCAAACAAGCCAACGCTGACCTGAGCATGGGAGCCTATGCAGTAACCGGTTTACCTTTATATGGTGCAGCCGGTCGCTTATCCTATACCTTTGGATTAACTGGCCCTTCCATGGCGATCGATACGGCCTGTTCTTCTTCTCTAGTGGCGCTCCATCAAGCCTGTAATAGCTTGCGCCAAAAAGAATGTGATATGGCTTTAGCCGGTGGGGTGAACCTATTTCTCTTGCCTAATGGCTTTATTTGGCTCTCTCAAGCCCAAATGTCCTCCCCCGATGGTCGGTGTAAAACCTTTGACGAGAGTGCAGATGGTGCGGGTTGGGGATCGGGTTGTGGGATGTTAGTCCTCAAACGTCTATCGGATGCTTTAGACTCACGGGACAATATTTTAGCAACTATTCGAGGCTCTGCTGTCAATCAAGATGGGCCAACCAGTGGCTTTACGGTTCCCAATAGTGCTTCCCAGCAACAAGTGATTCGTCAAGCCTTGAGAAATGCCCAACTGAATCCCTCTCAGGTGAGTTATATTGAGGCTCATGGAACAGGAACGCCTCTCGGAGACCCCATTGAATTAAGATCTTTGGCAGAAGTGTTTGCACAAGACGGGGCGAGACAGGAGCCTTTGGCGATCGCCTCAGTGAAAACGAATATCGGTCATTTGGCTTCCGCCGCAGGCATTTCTGGCGTGATGAAAGCGATCTTACAGTTGCAACATCAACAGATTGCGCCTCATCTGCACTTGAAACAACCCACCTCTAAATTTAATTGGCAAGAAACTTCCTTCTATATTCCCACCCAACTCACCCCTTGGAAAGCAAAAGAAGGTACAAGAATTGCAGGAGTGAGTTCTTTTGGTGCAAGTGGAACCAATGCCCATATTCTCTTGGAAGAAGCACCTCTAGCGAGTCGAAGTGAAGCGGAATTCGAGCGTCCCTACCATCTCTTAACTTTATCGGCAAAAACTGAAAAAGCCCTATCTGAGTTAATTGAGCGCTACTCAACCCATCTGGAAACCCATAAAGACTTGAAACTCGCTGATATTTGCTTTACCGCTAATACAGGGCGATCGCATTTTAATCATCGTCTGGCACTTTTGGCTCAGGATCGACAAGAGTTACTCAATAAACTGCGGGGTTCTGAACAAAATCGATGGTCGGGACACCTGCACAATGAGGCCAAACCTCCTAAAGTTTCCTTCCTCTTTACCGGACAAGGTTCTCAGTATTTAAATATGGGCAAGGAGTTGTATGAAACTCAACCCATTTTTCGCCAAGCTTTAGAGCAGTGCGAGGCCATTTTACGCTCCGAATTGGATTGGTCTTTACTAGACCTTCTCTATCCTCAAACGAGTGATTCAGATGCTCTCTTAGATCAAACCGCCTATACTCAACCCACATTATTTGCCTTAGAATATGCCCTCGTTCAACTGTGGAAATCTTGGGGAATTAAACCCAATTGGGTGATGGGTCATAGTGTGGGAGAATATGTAGCTGCTACCGTCGCTGGGGTGTTTAGCTTAGAAGACGGTTTAAAACTAATTGCTGCACGGGGCAAGTTGATGCAGAACTTACCCGGAGAGGGGACAATGGCAGCCGTTATGGCATCCGAAGAAACGGTGAAAGCAGCGATCTCCTCTGACCCTAGTGTATCCCTTGCCGCCATTAATGGCCCGACCAGTGTCGTGATTTCTGGAGCCAGAAACGCCATCACCCATTGGTGTAACCAGCTAGAGTCCCAGGGGATTAAGACCAAGTCGCTCAACGTTTCCCATGGATTTCACTCTCAGTTAATGGAACCCATATTAGCGGAGTTTGAGGCGATCGCCAATTCCATCACCTACCACGTGCCCAAAATTCCCCTCATCTCCAATCTCAGTGGAACTCGCGCCGACTCTAGTATCGCTACGGCTCGTTACTGGGTCAATCATATTCGTCAACCCGTCCGATTTGCCCCCAGCATGGAAACCTTACATCAAGAAGGATGTAAAATTTTCCTCGAAATTGGCCCCAAACCCATCTTATTAGGCATGGGACGATACTGTATTTCTGAACCTGAAATTTTGTGGTTACCGTCCTTACATCCCGCCATCCAGGACTGGCAACAAATCCTATCAAGTTTAAGCCAGTTATATATTACAGGGATTAAAGTCGATTGGAAAGGCTGCGATCGTCCTTATCCTCGTCAAAAATCCATTTTACCCACTTATCCCTTTCAACACCAATCTTATTGGGTGGAAATATCGGAATTGGCAGAAAAGGGATCTTCTGATATCATGCATAATTATTATGTCAGATTGGCAATCCATGCTTTTGAAAATGGTCAGTTGCAGGAGTTTCAACACCACTTAGAACAGGTTGAAAACATGTCTAATCTAGAACTTAAAGCGTTTTTAAATAACCAAAGTCAATCCCCCATCTTTGCGTCCCTATTGGCCGGTGATTGGGAAAAGGTATCTGAGATTTCAACTCAAGTTGAACGGATGTCGGAGGAAGAAATAAAATCCACAATTCGCTAAAAATAAAATCCTAACAATCCATAAAAGTCATCAAAGAATAGGGTAATGCCTCATGAATCAGTTTGAAGATTTGGCTCAAATATTTCAGCGACTGTCTCGACTCTCTCCAGAACAACTGCGAGCCTTAGAAATCCTGTTGTTGAACAACGGTCAAAATGTCCCGAATGAGTCGAAAACGCTTCTGGGCGATTACTATGATGAATTGTCGGCAATTGAAGATGAAGACGCGATCATTAACTACCCAGCGATTCCGCAAATCATTAATGACTTTTCCTGGGTCTTTATTGGTGAAAAATCCACCAAATCTTACGAAATAGCACGAGCTGCTCGACAGGAAATGAGGAGAATGTCCTGGAGAGTTATCGACTTCTCAGCCTGCAAAAATGCCTTGGATGTGGGCTGTGGTCATGGAACAGATGTCGTTGAACTCACTCGCAAGTATCCCCATTTATCCGTAACTGGATATACCTTATCCAGCAAGCAAGTAGAAATTGGAAGCGGTAAAATCGAGAAATTTAAGTTACAAGACCGTGCCCAAATTTTACGTCGAGACAGTTCTAAAGATGATTTCCCAGGTTCCTACGATTTAGTCTATGGATTTGAAGTAATTTGTCATATTCCCGATAAAAAAGGACTCTTTGATAACATCGATCGCCACCTGAATGAGAACGGACATCTCGTCTTTGCTGACTTTTTCTCCAATGCGTCTTTCTCCATTGACTACGAAGCGCACTCTTCCTATCTAATCACCAAAGCGGAATGGATTGAATTGCTCTCTAACCATCATCTGCAAGTGGTCAGTTATGTGGATATCAGCCATGAAGTCGGCAATGGACTCTATGACCCCAACGTACAAGAAAATATTGATTATATTTGCCAGCTCAAGAACTTAAACGAAAATGCCAAAACTGGGATTGAGTCCTACATGAACTTATACAAGTTATTGCGTAAGGGATTATTGAGCTATGTCCTGGTCACGGCACAAAAACGGGAGAACCTATCCGTTCAAGAACTGTATGACTTAAACCAGAAACAGCTCGAAGTTTCTCTCACGTATCCCGAGGTCTCCCTACAACAGCTTTTCTATGGCATTGAATGGCAACTGCGGGAGAAAAACTCCAAAGTTTCTACAGGACAAAACCCTGGACATTGGCTGATTCTAGCTGATGGAAATGGGTTCGGGAAACGCTTAAAAGGGTTGCTGGAAAAACAGGGGCAACAGTGTACATTAGTTTATCCAAAAGGTCAGACTCAACACAAGGAACCAGAAGATTGGGAAGTGAACCCCTTAAACCCCCAAGAGTTTACAGACCTCTGCCAGAAATTAGGAGCGACTCATCCTGAAGATTGGCGAGGAATGATTCATCTCTGGAGTTTGGAGAGTCCTACTCCAGAAAACTTAAGTGAAGAGCAGTTAAGAAATGCCCAAAACTTGGGCTGTGGCAGTGCCCTGCATCTCCTGCAAGGTCTGCTCAAATCGGGCTTAAAGAGGAACTGGCCGAAACTTTGGCTCGTGACTCAAGGGAGTCAACCCGTAGGGGAAAATCCCAAAAACTTAGCCGTTGCTCAATCGAGTTTATGGGGATTTGGACAGGTGGTCTCTTTAGAACATCCTCACTTATGGGGAGCTTTAGTGGACTTAGACCCAGAAACAGATAGGATGGAATTATTGCTCGCCGAACTGCTGAATCCCACGGCTGAAGACCGAATTGCGTTTCGTTCTGGACAAGCCTATGTTGCCCGTTTAGCCAAAACCCTAGTGGCTGAGTCGGAAGCGGTATCCTTTACAGAAGAAGGCACTTATTTGATTACAGGTGGACTGGGAGCGCTGGGTTTGCGAACGGCTGAATGGATGATTGAGAAAGGAGCAAAATCTCTGATTTTAATCAGTCGAAGTCAACCGTCTCCAGAGAAACAGAATCAAATTGCTCGTTTGCAGGAACAAGGCGCTAAGGTGAGGGCGGTACAAGTCGATGTGTGCGATCGCCAAGCCTTAGAATCTGTAATAGAGAAAATCCCCGACTCCATGCCCCCTCTCAAAGGCGTGATTCATCTAGCTGGGGTTTCTGGAGGGATTGAACCGGTAGAAAACATTACCCATGCAGACTTGGAGTCCGTTCTCGCGGCCAAAGTGATGGGAGGATGGAATCTCCATCAACTGACTCAAACTCTAGACCTAGAGTGTTTTGTGTGCTTTTCATCCATTGCTGCCGTTTGGGGTTCTTTTGGTCAATCTCACTACGGCGGAGCCAATGCCTTCCTTGATAGCTTAGTCCATTATCGGCGCTCTCTGGGCTTACCAGGGGTGAGTATTAATTGGGGGGCTTGGTCTGGAGGTGGTATGGCCAATGCAGAAGATTTAGAAGAGCTGAGTAAGCGAGGCGTGTACTCCATTTCTCCAGCCCAAGGGATGGGAGCCTTAGAGCAACTTTGGAATAGCACCCAGGTGCAAACTACTGTGGCTGAGGTCGATTGGAGTCGGTTCAAAGAGATTTACACCGTGGGTAAGGATCGCCTATTCTTAGAACACATGGGATTGCGATCGCCCGAAGAAGACGAAACGCCCTCCACAGCACCCCAATCTGAAATTCTTACCCAACTGCAAAGAGCATCTTTGCCAGAGCGTAAAAAACGCTTAACTCAATATATCCAACAAGAAATCGGTAAACTGCTCAAATATCCAGCCAACCAACTTCCCGATTTACAGCTAGGATTCTTTGAGATGGGTATCGATTCCCTCACCGCCGTTGAGCTAAGAAATGAACTCAGTTCCGGCTTATCCTGTGCCCTGAGTGCTGCCACTTTATTTGATTGCTCGAATATCCGGGATTTAGCCGAATTTATCCTCACGGAGTTCTTTACTGAACCCGCTTCTGGGGAGCAAAATCCAACCCCCTCGACTCCATGGAGTGCAGAACTCGGTGACTTATCGGATGAGCAGTTAGAAGATGAAATTTCCCAAGAACTCGAAGGGATTGAAACCTTGTTAGCCGAAGGAGAGTAATCATGAATCAGACCTCACCTTCCTCTCAACCGACAACTGATTCTTCTCGGAAGATGCTGCAAGCGCTCAAGCAAATGCGGGGCAAACTTGAAGCATTAACTGAGGCGCAAACGGAACCCATTGCTATTATTGGTCTCGGTTGTCGGTTTCCGGGAGGAGCCAAGGATAGTGCCACCTATTGGCATCTTTTGGAACAAGGAATTGATGCCATTTCCGAAGTGCCCGGCGATCGCTGGAACTTTGAAGATTATTACGATCCAGAGGGCGAGAAACCAGGAAAAACCTACACGAAAGAGGGCGGGTTTATTGAAAATGTCGATCAATTTGACCCCCACTTTTTCCGTATTTCCCCCAGAGATGCGGTGGGCTTAGACCCTCAGCAACGCATCCTTTTAGAAGTGACCTGGGAGAGCCTAGAAAATGCTGGAGTAACCCTAGAACACCTGCGACATAGCCAAACGGGTGTGTACATGGGCATCTGCACCGATGATTATGCCAGCTTGAGAATTCAATACCAAGAGCAAGGAGGCACCGATGAATCATCGGGTTTGGGCATGGGACGCAGTATTGGAGTGGGGCGAATTTCCCATTTTTTAGGGCTGCAAGGGCCCAATATCCAACTCGATACGGCCTGTTCTACCTCTTTAGTGGCCATTCATCTAGCCTGCCAAAGTTTGCGATCGCGAGAATCGAATTTAGCCTTAGCCGGTGGGGTCAACCTCATTTTATCCCCTACCAGTACCATGGGTCGCTGCCAACTGAACATGCTCTCTCGCGACGGACGCTGCAAAACCTTTGATGTGTCTGCCGATGGCTATGGACAGGGCGAAGGCTGTGGAGTGGTCGTCTTAAAACGGCTCTCAGATGCCCTCGCTGATGGAGACTTTATCTGGGGGTTAATTCGAGGCTCGGCCATTAATCATGATGGTCCGAGTAGCGGGATGACGGTTCCCAGTCGTATGGCGCAAAAGAAAGTCATTCAAGAAGCTCTCAAGAGCGTAAAATTAAACCCCCATCAAGTCAGTTATGTAGAAACCCATGGTACGGGAACTTCCTTGGGCGACCCGATTGAAATTGAAGCGTTATCGGCGATTTATGGTAAAAATCGCCCTCAAGAAAACCCCTTGATGATCGGTTCAGTGAAAACTAATTTTGGCCATTTAGAAGCTGCCGCCGGAGTTGCTGCATTAATTAAGGTTATTTTATCTCTTCAGCACCGCCAAATTCCACCTCACCTCCATGTCCAACAACCTAATCCTCATCTAGATTGGGATCGTTTACCGTTGAAAATTCCCCAGTCTCTTCTGGATTGGGACACCGAAAGTGAACCGCGAATTGCAGGCATTAGTTCCTTTGGAGCGAGTGGCACAAATGCCCATATTCTCGTAGAAGAAGCGCCCGTTGAAAAGCAGGAAAAATCGGAAGCTGAAGACAGTTCAGAACCGCCGGTTCAGCTCTTAACTCTTTCAACCAAAACACCAAAGGCACTGGATGAATTAGTCCATTCTTATCAAGATTATCTGTCCACTTATCCAGAACTCGATCTGGCAAATTTGGCTTATACCACTCATTTAGGTAGAAGTCATTTTAATCATCGATTAGCGCTGATTACATCAAGTCATTCAGCCTTGCAGCAGCAATTGCACAGCTATCTCTTAGACCCGGTAGAAGCGATCGCCGTCTATGGTGCAGAGGTATCAACCAGCACAGAACCCCCTGAAATCGCCTTTTTATTTACGGGTCAAGGTTCCCAATATGTCAACATGGGTCGGGAATTGTACGAGAGTTCGCCCGTTTTTCGGGAGGCGATCGCCCAGTGCAACACCATACTCAGTCGTGAATTAGACTGCTCTCTCCTGGAAATCCTTTATCCAGATTCAGAGGCAGACTCCTCCCGACTCCTCGATCGAACCGCCTATACTCAACCCGCCCTCTTTGCTCTAGAATACGCTCTATTTAAACTGTGGCAATCCTGGGGAATTCAGCCCGGCATTGTCATGGGTCACAGTGTGGGAGAATACGTCGCCGCTTGTGTTGCTGGAGTCTTCAGTTTAGAAGACGGCTTAAGGTTAATGGCTGCCCGGGGTCGATTGATTCAAAACTTACCGCAAAATGGCTCAATGGTGGCGGTTAAAGCCTCTGAATCTGACCTGCGTCCTCGACTACTTCCTTACGAGAAACAAGCAGCCATTGCCGCCATTAATGGCCCAGAAAGTGTGGTTATTTCTGGGGAAAAAACTGTCTTAAAAGACATCGTGGAGAAACTGGAATCTGAAGGTATAAAGACCCAAACTTTGCCCATCTCCCATGCCTTCCATTCTCCTCTTATAGAACCCATTTTGGCTGAGTTTAGAGCAGTTGCCCAACACATCACATACCATCCGCCCAAAATTCCAATCGTATCTAATATGACTGGAGAACAAGCCGGAGAGGCGATCGCCACAGCCCACTACTGGGTCGATCATCTGCGCCAACCCGTGAAGTTTGCATCCGCCATGACCGCAATGCAAGATTATCCCATCTTCCTAGAACTTGGGCCCAAACCCATCCTATTGGGAATGGGGCGATCATGTGTGTCTGACGATCTAGGAATTTGGTTGCCCTCCCTGCGTCCGGGGATAGGGGACTGGCAACAAATGTTATCCAGCTTAGGGCAACTGTACACCCAAGGAGTCGAGATCGACTGGTCGGGGTTTCACTACCAACAGAAACGCCACAAAGTGTTCTTACCCACCTATCCCTTTCAGAGACAGCGCTATTGGTTAGAAAAGCCGAAACCAGCTACTCACAAGCCCTCTTGGGGATCTCTGGGTTCCCCCCAAGAAATTTCTGCCTTGACCGAACGATTGCAGAAAAGGGGGTCTCTTTCCGAAAGTGAGTCGAAACTGATTCCCAAACTGCTAGAACTTCTGGCGCAAGAGGCAAACGAAACCAGCCATCAAGACCCCATTTTAGAAGAATGTTATGGTGTGCAATGGCGCTCTAGGGCGTGCTTTGGCTCCCGATTTTCCGGGGAAAGTCTCCAGTCTCCCCCAATCCTACAAGCGCAGTTAGTTCCTCAGCTTTCTGAACTGGCAAATCGCCCAGCTTTACAAGGTTATGACGAAATTCCCGTGCAGTTAGAACTCTTATCTAGGGAGTATATTATTCAGGCTTTGCAAACCCTAGGCTGGTGTTATAAATCAGGAGAATCGTTCTCTCTAGAACAGCTCACGGCACAGTTGGGGATTATCCCAGCTCATCATCGACTGGTTAAGCGCTTGTTGGTGTCTTTAGAAGAAACCAAAATCCTGCATAAAAAAGCAGAAGAATGGGAAACTCAGCAATCCTTGCCACCCGTTAATCCTAGCTCAACCTATCAAACGTTGCGCGATCGCTATCCTCAAGCCATCGCTGAATTCACCTTACTCCATCGCTGTGCCTCCCAACTCAGCTCCGTTTTACAAGGAACTCAAGACCCCGTACAACTGGTGTTTCCAGAAGGCGATCTAACCACTGCAACCCAACTGTACCAAGACTCTCCCGTATCTCAGGCGATGAATAGCTTAGTGCAACAGGCGATCGCCAACATCCTGGAAACCCTCCCTCCCAGTCAAGGCATACGCATCCTAGAAATCGGTGCGGGAACTGGAGGCACAACCAGCGCCATTCTCCCCACTCTCCCTCCCAGTCAAATCCAATATACCTTTACAGACTTAGGCCCCCTATTTCTCACCAAAGCCAAAGAAAAATTTTCCGACTATCCCTTCATTACCTATCAAACCCTTGATATTGAACAAAACCCAGCATCCCAAGGATTCCCCAATCATCACTATGATCTGATTATCGCTGCCAACGTTCTCCATGCCACCTCGAATATTCGTCACACTCTCACCCATGTGCGCCAACTCTTAGCCCCCGGTGGACTCCTCCTATTACTCGAAGCAACCGAACCTCAACAGTGGGTGGATCTGATCTTTGGATTATTAGAGGGATGGTGGAAATTTAGCGATACGGAATACCGACGAGATCATCCCCTGTTGAACAGAAATCAGTGGCAACACCTGCTACAAGAAACGGGCTTTACTCCGGTTTCCTCCGTTCCCCAAGCAGCAAAGGTTGATGACGTTTTATCCAAACAAGCTCTCATCCTCGCCCAAGCTGACTTTGAGTCTAGAAAACCAAACGCAACATCCCAGAGTTGGTTGATATTTGCCGATCGCGCTGGAGTGGCGCAAAGCCTAGCAGCTCAGTTAGAAGAGATCGCCGCTACCTGTATCTTAGTGGGGATGGGAGAAGACTATCAACAGATTGCCCCCAAACAATGGCAGATAAATCCCCATAACCCCCAAGACTTTAGGAAACTGATGGCAGAAGTGGCGATCGAATTTCCACAATTATCAGGCATTATCCAATGTTGGACATTAGAACCCCCCACCGACTCCAACCTCAGCCTTGAAGATTTAAACCGCTTATCTGAGCTGGGCTGTGGGACAACCTTGTCCTTAGTGCAAGCCATCATCGAGCAAGAACGATTTTCACCCCAATTACAAATCGTCACCCAAGGCTCTCAATCTGCATTGCACCATGGGGGACAACCTCCTGGAATTGCCCAATCCTCCCTTTGGGGTATGGCTAAAGCCATCCGCTTAGAACATCCCGAACTCTCCTGTCGGGTTTTAGATCTAGACCCTCAAACTTCCCTAGAAGAGCAAGCGACAAGCCTCCTGCAAGAACTTGGCTCATCTGACTCAGAAGACCAAGTGGTGTGGCGAGAACAACTACGCTATGTCCCTCGGTTAGTGAAAACCTCGAGTGAGTCCACATCTGGACGGGTAAAACTGCGATCAGATGCCACGTATCTGATTACCGGAGGCTTAGGAGGATTAGGCTTGCTCGTAGCCGACTGGATGATTGAAAGAGGTGCTCAACACTTAGTGTTGGTCACTCGCCGTCCTGCCGATCCCGCAACACAAGCTAAATTAACCCAACTTGAGCAAAAAGGATGCTCTATCCGTGTCGAAATTGCTGATGTGGCCAACTTCGAGGCCATCCAAGCAGTCTTCAATACAATTACTGAATCATCCTATCCCCTTGCTGGCATTATTCATGCGGCAGGAATGCTCTCGGATGGCGTACTCAAAAACCAAACCTGGTCTAGTTTTGAAGCTGTTATGGCTCCTAAAGTTCAAGGGGCTTGGATCTTACATCAACTCACCCAACATCAATCCCTCGACTTTTTGGTCCTATTTTCCTCAGTTGGTTCTTTATTTGGTTCCCCTGGACAAGGTAACCATTCGGCTGCCAATGCCTTTCTAGATGCTTTAGCCCATTATCGACAAGGGATAGGATTACCTGGATTGAGTATCCATTGGGGAGCAGTTTCTCAAGTAGGAGAAGCCGCAGAGCGAGGTGCAGATGTGCGCGTCAAACAGAAAGGTATGGAGGCTCTGAGTCCAGATGAAGTGCTAAAAGCGCTAGAGCATTGGATGGGTTCTGCACAAGCGGAGGTGGGAGTCGTTTCCATGGAGTGGGCAGCTTGGGAAGAGCAGGTGAGAACTTGGCCCTTTTTATCCGATTGGCAAAAGACTGACTCTTTAATTTCTACGCCTTCAAAAGCTAGCATTCTACAACAGTTGGAAATGGCATTGCCTAGTGAGCGACAAGATCTCTTAATCGCCCATATTCGCCATCAAGTTGCCCAAGTTTTAGGGATTGAGAAGGTTGAGTCCATTAGTTTGAAGGAAGGCTTTTTTGATTTGGGCATGGATTCGCTCACCTCTGTGGAATTGAAGAATAAATTACAAACCAGTTTGGGCTGTTCCCTACCTTCTTCTTTGATGTTTGATTATCCAACGGTATCTGAGTTGGTGAATTACTTGGCAGGGCACGTTCTAGACTCAGAGGGCGATCGCGATGAAGTCCCGACGACGGATAAATTTGCACCGCCTTGGGGTGAAACAGGGAATCGAGGCGATCCAGATTTAGAGGAATATTCTGATGAAGATGTTGAACTTTCTTTACTAAATAAATTAGATAAATTGGGGTATTAGAACGATGAGTATCAATTCAGGAAAAAGCGAATCTGCCTTAAAACGAGCGCTTCGAGCTGTGGAAGATATGCAGTCGAAGTTAGAAGCAATGGATTATGCTCGTCGAGAGGCGATCGCGATTATTGGGATGGGTTGCCGTTTTCCTGGAGGGGTCTCTAGTCCGGAAACATTCTGGCATCTGTTATCAGAAGGAACAGATGCCATTACTGAGATTCCCCAAGACCGATGGAATATCGACGAGTATTACGATCCTGACCCGGAAGCTCCAGGGAAAATGTATACTCGCTATGGTGGATTTATCGAGGAATTAAAGGGATTCGATCCGGGCTTTTTTGGCATATCGGGTAAGGAAGCAACGTTCCTTGACCCTCAGCAAAGACTGCTCTTAGAAGTGGCTTGGGAATCGTTAGAACAGGCAGCCATTAATCCGGAACATCTAGAAAAAAGTTTAACTGGAGTGTTTGTGGGCATTTCTGGTAATGACTATACCCAAATTGCTGGATCGAATATTGAAGAGATTAATCCCTATCTGGCCAGCGGAAATGCCCATAGTAGTGCATCGGGAAGGCTATCTTATGTTTTAGGATTAACGGGGCCGAATGTGGCCGTAGATACGGCTTGTTCTTCTTCTTTGGTCACGGTTCACTTGGCTTGTATGAGCTTGAGAAATCAAGAGTGTAATTTAGCTCTGGCTGGAGGAGTCAACCGGTTGATTTCTCCTTTAACTCATATTAATCACTCCAGAGCGCGGATGCTTTCTGCCGATGGTCGATGCAAAGCGTTTGACGATAGTGCGGATGGATTTGTGCGCTCTGAGGGATGCGGAATGGTGGTGCTAAAGCGGTTGTCGGATGCCGTGCGCGATCGCGATAATATTTTAGCAGTTATTCGAGGTACAGCCCTCAATCAAGATGGTCATACCAGTGGGTTAACGGTACCGAATGGCCCTTCTCAGCAAGCCGTTATTCGTAAAGCGTTAGAAAATGGTCAGATCGATCCATCTGAAGTAAGTTATATCGAAACTCATGGTACAGGAACGTCCCTGGGCGATCCAATTGAAGCAGGGGCATTAGGAGCGGTTTTTGGCTCAAGCCATTCTCCAGAAAATCCCTTACGCATTGGCTCAGTAAAAACGAATTTTGGTCACGCAGAAGCAGCCGCTGGAATTGCTGGATTAATAAAAGTTGTTTTACAACTGCAACACCAAACGATTGTGCCTCATTTACACTGTCATCAACCCAGTTCTAAGATCGATTGGCAGCATTTTCCCCTGCAAGTTCCGATGCAACTCACGCCTTGGAGTGTTGGGGATAAACAGCGTCGTCTGGCTGGAGTGAGTTCCTTTGGCTTTAGTGGCACGAATGCTCATCTTGTGGTCGAAGAAGCGCCAGTTTCCTTGACTGAGACTCGGAAAGAAGAGCCTAAATCTCCTTATTATTTATTGACCTTATCAGCGAAGAGTGAACTGGCTCTTAATAACCTGGTTCGGTGTTATCAAAGCCATCTAGCAACTCATCCCGAATTAGAACTATCTGATATTGCCTATACAACCAATATTGGTCGCAGTCATTTGAATTATCGTCTGAGTCTGATCGCGTCTAATCACTCAGAATTAAGCGAACAATTGCGGCAATTCCCCAACGCAGAAGGGATAGGAATGTTTGTCGGAGAAGGTGCGAGTCAGGGAAATTCACCTAAAATTGCCTTCCTATTTACCGGTCAAGGTTCTCAATCTCTCCATATGGGCAAATCCTTGTATGAAACTCAGCCCGTATTTCGCCAAGCTTGTGAGGAATGCGACCAAATTCTTCGAGATGAGTTGGAATATTCGATTCTGGATGTCATCTCTGGAAAATCAAGCCAGGGTACGGAGGATTCATTATTAAATCAAACGGCTTATACTCAACCGGCTTTATTTGTCATTGAATATGCGCTGTGCCAATTATGGCAATCCTGGGGAGTTCAACCTCAAGGGGTGATGGGTCATAGTGTGGGCGAATACGTGGCGGCAACGATTGCTGGAGTGCTGAGTTTAGCAGAGGGTTTGAAGCTGATTGCTGCGCGAGGACGGTTGATGCAACAGTTACCGTCTGGTGGGGGTATGATTTCTGTGATGACATCGGAGTCTAAGGTACGAGACCGGATTTCCCCTTATGCAGAACAGGTAGCAATTGCGGCAATTAATGGCCCGGAAAGTGTGGTAATTTCGGGTGAGAATGAAGCGTTACAGGCGATCGCCACCACTCTAGAATCAGAGGGAATAAAAACAAAGCCGTTAGTTGTCTCCCATGCCTTCCATTCCCCATTGATGGAGCCAATGTTAAATGAATTTGCCGGAATTGCCCGTCAGATTCAGTACAAAAAACCACAACTGCCCCTCATTTCTAACGTCACGGGAAAACGGGCAGACTCCAGCATAACCACCCCTGAATATTGGGTCAACCACGTGCGGCAACCGGTGCGATTTGCTGACAGTATGCAGACCTTATATCAAGAAGGGTATGAGATTTTTCTCGAAATTGGCCCGAAACCCATATTGTTAGGCATGGGACGGCAATGTTTACCCCCAGATTGGGGAATTTGGCTCCCTTCTTTACGTCCTGGAGTAGAAGATGGGCAACAAATGCTCTCCAGTTTAGCTCAGTTGTATATCCGAGGCATAGAGGTGGATTGGTTGGGGGTTCATCGACACTCTGCACGCCAAAAAGTAGCGCTGCCGACTTATCCCTTTGAACGAAAAAATTATTGGATTGAGGTCAAAGAAGAAAAGCGCGATCGCTCTAATCTAGCTTCAAGTCCCATTTTGAATCTGATCGATCGAGGGGAGGTGCAAGACTTAATCGAGGAACTTAATTTAGCCGCTATTTTTAGTGCAGAAGAAGCGGAAGTTCTACCGAAAGTGTTAAGTCTCTTGATTGATAGGCATCAGAACCATCTTCAGTTCAAAGGAAATATTGTTCATGATTATTATAATTCGGCGATCGCCCTCACTCAAGAGACAAGAGATACAGGAGCAGTGCAGCAGCGATCGCTACAGTTTCTGACGTTTGGTATTTTCCCAGAAATTGTACCCGATTTTTCATGGGTTAAGCTCTGCGTTACTCCAGATCTGGAGCGCGATCCATTGTACCCGATGGCACTCAAAGCTCAAGAGAAACTCAGAGAACTCTGTTTTTCCCAAGTTGATTTTTCTGCCTGTCAAACCGTTTTAGATTTTGGCTGTGGGTATGGTTCAGATATCATTAGTCTGGGACAAAAACATCCTCATCTGCAATTAAATGGCTATACGATTTCCAGCGAACAAGCTAAATTTGCTACCCAACAAGTGAAGGGCTATGGTTTAGAGAAGCAAATCAAAGTCTTTAATCGAGATAGCAGTAAAGACGAGTTTCCCAATCACTACGATCTTGTCTTTGGATTTGAAGTCGCCCATCATATTAAAGAAAAATCCAATCTATTCTCCAATATCAGTCGGCATATGTGCGAAAATGGCTGGTTAGTCCTGGCCGATTTTATCGCCCATGGAGAAGTCGATATCGATCATGAAGAAACCTCTTCTTATTTTATTACCAAACACCATTGGGTTGAGCAACTTTCCCAACATCAACTCCAACTTACCGGGTTTATTGATGTGAGTCGGGAAATTGCCAATTTTCTCTATGCTCCAGATTTTGAAGAAATTCTGCATGAACTTTATGCAGAAAATCCAGATGATAATGTCAGAGCAGCATTCCAATCTTATAATCAATTGGGTAAGTTACTCGAGAGAAAGTTGGGAAGTTATGTGTTATTAACTGCGAGAAAGTGTGAAACGCGATCGCTAGAAGAATTACGGTTATTGAACCAAGACGCGTTTAACCATCCGGTAGTTTATTCGGAAGTTGAACCGGAGGAATGGGTGTATGGGTTAAGTTGGGAGCGTGATGAAATTACTCCAAGGGATGGAGAACGAGAGCCTGTAGGAAAGTGGTTGATCTTGGCCAATAAACCGGAAATCAGGCAACCATCAGCTCCCTTTTTAAGTGATAGCTGTATTTGGGTCTCTCCTGGTCTGACGTATCAGCAATTAGAGGATCGAGATTACCAAATTAATCCCCAAGAACCCGATCATTTTCATCAGTTACTCAAGGCAGTTAATAGACCCGAATCTCCTCTGCAAGGAGTCATTCATCTTTGGAGTGTGCAAACTTCAATTGATGAGTTAGACGCATCTCAAGAACTCAGTTGTCTGAGTACTCTCTATCTGGTTCAAGCCTTAGTTTCCCAAACGCAATGGTCTGGAAGATTACTCCTGGTAACCCAAGGCGCTCAAGCTGTAGATCGTGACTCTTGGGTGCAAAACCCCCAACAAGCATCCCTTTGGGGGTTAGGGAAGGCGATCGCCTTAGAACATCCAGAACTTCAGTGTCAATGTATTGATTTAGACCCCAAAATAGAGGTATCACAATCCTTACCTTTTCTAGCCACAGAATTGTGTCATCCAGATGAGGAAAACCAAATTGCCTTTCGCAACCGTGTCCGCTATGTTCCGAGGTTAGTCCACCGACGCAAGTACTCTGAATCTGAGGCTCAAACCTCCCTTACTTTACGCTCGGATGCCACTTATTTAATCACGGGAGGATTGGGAGGATTAGGGTTAAATGTAGCTCAATCTATGGTCAAACAAGGAGCTAAATCTCTCGTTCTCACTGGGCGTAATCTTCCCTCTGCTCAAGCCAAAGAAATCATCACTCAACTCAAAGAAAATGGAGTGCAAGTTTCAGTGATACAGGGAGATATTTCCCGACGGGAAGATATTGCTCTGATTTTGGCTCAAATCGAGTCTTCTCTTCCTCCATTAAAAGGGCTTGTCCATGCAGCAGGAGTCCTCGAAGATGGGGTCATGCAAAATATGAGTAAAGCACAATTGACGAAAGTCATGGCTCCTAAAGTACAAGGCAGTTGGTATTTACATGAACTCACGCAAAAGATGACCTTAGATTTCTGGATTTGCTTTTCTTCAATTGCTTCTTTATTCGGGTCATTGGGTCAAGGTAACTATGCAGCAGCCAATGCATTTATGGATGGATTGGCTCACTATCGGTGGGGGTTAGGATTACCTGGATTAAGTATTAATTGGGGAGTATGGGGCCAATCCGGAATGGCGGCTCGTTTATCCCAGGAACAGCAAGAGCGAATTAAGATGAGCGGAATGGGCGTGATGCTACCCGAAAAAAGCTTGCAGGTGCTGTCTGAGTTATGGTCAGAAGCCAGCGGACAAGTTGCCGTATTTTCTGTTAACTGGTCTGAGATTTTTGCTAACCTTCCGTCTGGGGTAAACCTGCCGGTCTTACAGAACTTTGAGTCAGGACGTTCAACTCTAGAACCCGAACTTTCTTTATTGGAGTCCTTGAAATCTGCATCAGCACCAGAACAAAAAACGCTCCTCATTGATTATCTACAGCATCAAGTGGCACGCGTTCTAGAAATGCCAGTGACTCAAATGGATATCCATCAATCTCTAACGATGATGGGAGTTGATTCTTTGATGGCAGTTGAATTACGGAATCGATTTAATACTCAATTAAAAGTTGATGTCCCCATTACTCGGTTTATCGAAGGGGTAACTATTGCTACTTTATCGGTTGAGATCGAGGAGCAAATTTTTGCGGAAGCTGACTTGGGCGATCGCCCCTTCTCCGATCCGATCGCGGATAACTCTGTTAATCGTATACAAGGAACCCTATGAACTTAGTTGAATTTCTTCAAGATCTCTCAATTCAAGGTTGGAAACTTTGGTCAGACAATGGAGGATTGTCCTATGATGCTCCTGGCGATCGCTCCATTGATGCTGTATTAGCTCAACTCAAAGAACACAAAGATGAAATTCTACGCTTACTCCAAGAAAATCCAGGCATTTTGCAGGTTTATCCCCTGTCCTATAGTCAACAAGCCATGTGGTTTTTATGGCAATTAGCCCCGGAGAGTCATGCCTTTAATTCATCCTTAGCCCTGCGCATCTGTTCAACGGTGGATGTAGTCGCCTTACATCAGACCTGTCAAACTTTGCTTGAACGCTACCCGATATGGCGCACCATTTTTCCTCAGCGAGGTCAAGAACCGATTCAACAGGTCTTAGAGGATCGGTCTATCGATTTTCAGCCAATTAAGAGTTCAACGTTAACTGAAGAGCAGCTTAAAGCTCAAGTCATTGCCGCCCATCAAGAAGCATTCGAACTCCAACAAGGGCCCATTGTTCGAGTTCGATTATTTACTCGTGCGGAAAACGATCATGTCCTCTTAGTTACAACTCACCACATTGCGAATGATATTTGGTCGATTGATATTTTGCTGCAAGAATTGCCACAAATCTATCAAAGTATACAAGAAGGAGTCCAGGAAACCCTGCCTCAGATTCAATACTCGTATTTGGATTATGTACGTTGGCAACGCAACCTCTTAGCCAGCGATCGCGGCGAAAAACTGTGGAACTACTGGCATCAGAAACTAGCCGGTGCAAACGGTATACTCCCTCTGCCTTGCGATCGGCCTCGACCGCTTCAACAAACCTACAATGGAACATACCATCTGTTTACCCTTTCCGAAGACCTAAGCGCAAAACTTCAGGAACTCGCTCAACAAGAAAGTTCTACCTTATACATGGTTTTGCTGGCTGCTTATCAGGTCTTACTCTATCGTTACACCCAACAAGATGAGATTTTAGTCGGATCGCTAACATCTGGTAGAACCCAACCCGAATTTGCACCGATCTTTGGCTATTTTACCAATCCAGTCGTGATGAAAGCAAATTGTGCTGGATATTTGTCGTTTCGACAGTTTCTAGCGCAAGTTAAACAGACCGTTTTAGAAGCACTAGCTCATCAAGATTTCCCCTTTTCTTTGCTCGTCGAACGATTACAAGACTCCCGCGATCCGAGTCGTCCTCCCATTTTTCAAACCATGTTTGCCTTACATAAGCTTCAGCAGTCTCAATCCTTCCAAAACTTGATGTTGGGAGAAGATAAAACCTTGAACAATTGGGGAGGATTAGCCGTTAAGCCCTTTGATATTCCTATGGCTGAGGGGCAATTTGATTTAACCTTAGAAATCACAAAAACAGAATCCTCTTTGATCGGCATCCAAAAATATAATACAGATTTATTCGATCCAGAAACTATTGTGCGGATGGTGGGTCATTTCCAGGTGTTGTTAGCAGGAATTATCACGAACCCAGATTGTAAACTGTCTCAGTTACCTCTACTTACAGAAACTGAAAAACAAGACCTGATCAACATCAATCACGATCCCGCTAAAAATGAAGGTTTTGATTCATCCCCGATTCATATTTTAGATGCTTTTGGGCAACGGGTTCCCCTAGGAATAGAAGGAGAGCTTTATACCAGCGATCGCTCTTTGAGTTCTGAGCAGTCCAAGTCTTTCGACCATCCAGAATTGGGTCGTTTATACTCAACTGGAGAATGGGGAAAACGCTCGGGGAATGGAACTTTAGAACGACTGGGAGAGGTGAAACGGATCGTCTCGGTTAAAGGACGAAGAGTGAACTTGCAAGCTGTAGAAGAAGCACTACACTCCCTCGCGGACATTCAGCAGTGTTCTGTGTGCGGCGATCGCCAAGGAGAGTTAGTGGCTTATATCGTGCCCTCTAATCCTCTATCCCTATCATCTATTGAGTTACAGATCAAGTCTGAGCTACCTGTAGAGCTTCAACCCTCGGTCCGTATTCCTGTGGTAGCCTTGCCTTACACTCAGCAGGGTAAGATTGACACAGATCGTTTAGCGCAGTTAGAGGCGATCGATTCTGAGTTGGTTGAACAGTGGCAAGAACAACTCGATAAAATTTCGAGTATCGAACAAGTTGCTGTTGTCATAGAACCGAAAAAATTTGCGCCTCCATCTCTCCTCCATTTATGGGATCTTCTACCGGAAGATAACTTATCCATTTCTGAACCCGACGCATCTTCTGCGAGCGATCGGGTATCGTCATCTAAAAACAGTCATTCCCGCCTTAATATCCCAGCAATGAGTGAGGGTGGAGAATTACAGTTTCCAGAAAAAGCTCCTCAAAACTTATCTGAAGCCTTGATTCAAGCTGCACAAAATCCTTCGGAGACAGGACTCATTTACCTGAATGCGGATGGCTCGGAAGAAAGACAATCTTATACTCAGTTGCTGCACCAGGCACAATGCATTTTAGCCGGCTTGAGACAACGGGGTTTGAAGCCTCAAGACAAAGTTATTTTTCAGCTCGAAAACTCTCAAGACTTTATTCCAGCATTTTGGGGATGTGTGTTAGGGGGATTTATTCCTGCTCCCTTATCGTTTCCAGTCAATTCTGACTGGAGTAAATTACAAAATACTTTGGAATTATTAGAATTCCCTTTAGTCTTAACCACTCGAAACCATAGCAGAACTTTAGAAAAGTGGGCGCAAGAGTTAAAATGGTCTAACGTTCAAGTCGCCACCTTAGAAGATCTACAAACTGGTAAGGCCGAAACTGACTATTATTCCAGTCAACTGGATGAATTAGCCTTACTCATTCTCACATCAGGCAGCACCGGAAAACCCAAGGGCGTTATGCTCACCCATGGAAATATTCTGAGCCGCAGTGAAGGAGCCAAACGTTGCCATGAGTATAGTTCAAAAGATGTTTCTCTCAATTGGTTTCCTTTAGATCATGTGGTCGGTTTAGTCATGTTCCATATCCGAGATGTATATCTCGGTTGTCAGCAAATTCAAGCCCATATTAATATGGTTCTCAATCATCCTGTTACCTGGATAGATTGGTTAGAGAAATATCAAGTTACCGTAACTTGGGCCCCAAATTTTGCTTATGGTTTGATTAATGCACAATCTGAAGCAATTGAGCAAGGTCATTGGGATTTATCTTCTGTGCGCCATATGATTAATGGGGGGGAAGCGATCGTTGATAAGACTGCACGACAGTTTATGCAATTACTGACTCCACACCAATTGATAAAAACAGCAATGAAACCAGCTTGGGGAATGTCAGAAACCAGTTCAGGAATCGTGTTTTCTAAGGATTATACTTGGGACGGAGAACGGGAAGATATGCCTTTTGTCGATCTAGGGCTTCCTATTTCTGGAGTCTCTCTAAGAATTGTCAATGAGCAGAACAAACTCCTTGAAGAAGGGGAAATTGGTCAGATTCAAATTCAAGGGGTGACTGTCACTCAAGGGTATTATAACAATCGAGAGAAACAAGAAGAAGCATTTACTCCCGACAGTTGGTTTAAAACGGGAGATTTAGGTTTTCTTCAAGAGGGTCGGTTAACGATTACGGGAAGACAGAAAGATGTGATTATTATTAATGGGATTAACTATTATAGTCATGAAATTGAAGCAGTTGTTGAAGAGTTGGAAGAGGTAGAAGTTTCCTATACTGCCGCTTGTGGAGTTCGTCAACGCCAAGATGATAGCGATCGGTTAGCTGTGTTTTTTAGTCCTAAGAACTTGAGCGATTCAGAGAAAATACAACTGCTGAAAAAAATTCGGACTCAAGTGATCCAATCGATGGGAATTAATCCAGATTTTTTGATTCCAGTTCATTCAGAAACGATTCCGAAGACGGCTATTGGTAAAATTCAGCGATCGCAGTTAAAACAGCGTTTTGAAGCGGGAGAGTTTAAGCCGATCTTAAAACAGGTGGATTTGCTGCTTGAAAATCAGAACACACTACCCAATTGGTTTTATCGGCAAATTTGGCAACCCAAAGCAGTAGAAGGGGTTTATCTTCAGCCCCACAAGGGTTTAACACTCATCTTTTTTGAGGGTGAAGGATTAGCCCGTGGGTTAGTAGAGCAATTGACGAAACATCATCAATCCTATATCCAAGTCATTGCCGGTTCTGAGTTTACTCAAATCGATGAACAGTGCTATTCTATTGCTCCGGATCGCCCAGAGCATTATCAGCAACTTCTGGAGTCTGTATCCATTCAGGATTGTCCGATTGCTCAAATCATTCACCTAGGGCAATATCACACTCAAACCCAAGAAATTAGTAGCACGGAGGAATTGGAAGCAGCACAAGAGCAAGGATTATATAGCCTCTTGTTTCTCTCTCAAGCTCTGGAAAAAAATGGAAATCTAGACCAGCCCCTACAGTTGTTTTGGGTCACAAGTTTGACTCAAAGGGTAGAGCCGAGCGATCGCATTGCTCCTGAAAAGGCAACCGTTTTAGGGTTGGTGAAAACTCTACCTCAAGAAATCCCTGGATTCGCTTGTCGCCATATCGATCTATCGGTAACCGACACTGAAGAGGAGCAGAAAACCGATTTGTGGCAAGAACTCTGTACAGTTTGTCCAGATGTGGAAATTGCGTATCGCCATGGCAAACGATATACTTCCGGTTTGCAAGTTGTCCCTTGGGACTGGGGAGATAAACCTCAACTGCCCTTTAAACCCGGAGGCACTTATCTCCTCAGTGGTGGATTAGGTGGCATCGGGGTAAAAGTGGCTCAGTATCTTTTACGGACCTATCATGCTCGACTCTTATTGGTGGGGCGCACCCCTTTACCATTACTAACCTCGGAAAAACAGGACACTTATCAACAGTTACAAACTTTGCCAGGAGAAGTCATTTATCAGGCGGTTGATATTGCTCATGAGCAACAGGTACACCAAGCGGTTCATTCGGCGATCGCTCTATGGGGAAGTCCACTCGATGGCGTAATTCATCTGGCAGGAACCCTACAGGAAAAGCCTGTCTTATCCGAGACTCAAGCGAGTGTGGCTGAGGTGTTGCGTCCCAAAGTTTTAGGAACGTGGGTGTTACATCAATTGGTTAAAGATCATCCAAAGAGTATATTTATTCACTTTGCTTCGGTGAATGGATTTTTAGGGGGATCGACGGTAGGCGCTTATGCTGCCGCAAATAGTTTTCAAGGGGCATTTAGCGAATATCAAAATGCCCAAACTCCCGTGCAAAGTTATGGCTTGGCCTGGAGTATGTGGGATGAAATCGGTATGAGTCAAGGCTACCAGATGAAAGAGCTGAGTCAGGCAAAAGGATATTGTGCGATCGCCCCTTCTCAAGGACTGACCTCCCTGCTCGCCACCCTATCTCAACCTCCCGGCTATTGGTTTATTGGACTCGACTCCACCAAACCCTATATCCAGTATTTGCTCTCTAACTGCCAGAATTTACAACAGTTAACCGCCTATTTTACGTCCGGGGAAAAATGGGCCGTCAATCCATGGCAAGATCTACAAGTGCGCGATCTCCTAGGAACCCTTACCCACTGTGAAGGCGTGCAACTCGAAGAAATGCCCTTAACAGAAACCGGTGATATCGATCTCCGGCAACTGCTGGGGAGCAACTTGAATTCCAAAGACCCCCAAAATCAACAACCGCGCACCCCCACAGAACATCAACTGGTGCAAATCTTTGAAGCCGTCCTCAAGGTTTCTCCAGTCGGAATTTATGACAACTTCTTTGAATTAGGCGGCCATTCCCTACTGGCAACTCAGTTAGTCTCCCGTATCTGCCAAACCTTTGAAATTGATATTCCTTTAAACCTAGTCTTTCAAAGCTCCACTCTTCTGGAACTCGCTGAACGAATTGATGGCATTTGCACGTTACTCGTCGATGCCCAAGTCAATCCCACTGAAGATTTACAACCCGGTGAAGAAGAAATCGAATTATAACTCGATTGAGATGATTTACTCCTGTTCAATGTACGAAAAACAACCATGAAAACTCTGAGCTTACCTCCCTTATCTAACAGCCTAGAAGAAGCCCGCACACACTTTGAAGAATTTGGCTTTGCCTTAATTGCTAACGCCCTTTCCCCGGATGAAGTCAAAGAAGCCAAAGAACGTCTGATTGAACAAGCCAAAGCTGAACGAAAAGCCGGTGTTGCCATGATGGATAGTGGCGCAACATTTAACCCCAATGGCCCCAATCAACGCGTCTGGAGCTTAATTACCAAAGGCGAAATTTTTCGCCGAATTGCCATCAAAGAGGCCCCTTTAAATCTGATTCGAGATAGATTTGCCGCTACCAATGATGGCCCCATGCCAGAACCCTTTGCGGGTGAAGCTCTGTTATCTTCCTTGAGTGCCAATATTGCCTGTAAAGGAGGCTCCGCCATGCCCTTACATTTCGATCAGGGCTATTTACCGGTCACGCCCTATCCCATGGTGATTAACATGATGTGGATGCTCTCGGACTTCACCGAAGAGAATGGAGCCACCCTAATGGTTCCGGGTTCCCATAAACTCAAACCTCAGCAAGTGATGAAAGGACAAGCCATTCCTGTACCAGAAGAAGCTCCCGAACCGATCCCTGCTGTTGCTCCTGCGGGGACAGCGATGGTATTTGATGGCCGACTGTGGCATGGCACGGGAGTCAACAAAACCGATGAACCCCGCTATGGGATTTTGGCTTATTATTGTCGTCCCTTTATGCGTCAGCAAGAACATTTCTGGCTGACTCTCGACTGGGAAGAAGTCAATAGCTATGCTCCTGAATTAAAGGAACTCTTAGGCTTAAAAATGTGGGGGCCCCTTGGTATGGCAGGGAATGGAAAAGATGGCACGGTTCAAGAGGTTGGCGCTCCTGTTATCCGAGAGATGCATCGGTAATTCCCTGAAGTGAATCAGGGTTGGATCAATGAGTCATATTTGAGGTCATATTCTAGGGAGTGTCTGCGATGAAACCTATCGATCAATTTCTGTCAGAACTGCGTGAATTGGGCGTTAAAGTGTGGGTTGAAGGCGAGAAACTGCGCTGTCGCGCTCCAGAAGGCGTGTTAACCCCAAGTATGCGAGGCACCTTGTCAGAGCGCAAAGCAGAGATTATCCGGTTTCTCAATCAAAGCTTAACTCCGGTTCAAACTCTACCCGCCATTTCTCCCATCCCTCATGATGGCAGTCCTCTCCCCCTTTCTTGGGCCCAAGAAAGACTCTGGATTCTTGACCAACTGGAAGGGAAGAGTTCTGTCTACAATGTGCCTGGAGCCTTCCGAATTACGGGAGATCTTCAGGTTCCTATCCTAGAATCAGCTTTGGCGGAAATCATTCGCCGCCATGAAGTTCTACGGACTCGCTTTGAATCGCTAAATGGCACTCCAGTACAGGTTATTGACCCCCCAGTTGAGTTTGAACTTTCGATCCAAGATTGGCAACATCTCCCCCTAACCCAACAACAGGAGCAGTTAAACCGAGAAATTCGCCGTGAAGCTCAAGCTCCCTTTGATTTAGCAACTGGGCCTTTATTGCGCGTGAGTTTAGTTCGACTTTCAAGAACAGAGTCGGTGTTGCTGGCTAATTTGCACCATATTATCTGTGATGGTTGGTCAGTGGGTGTCTTGTTCCAAGAGTTATCCACACTCTATCAAGCGTATCTTCAGGGAGAACCCTCTCCTTTGCCTGAACTGCCGATTCAATATGCTGACTATAGCCAATGGCAGCGCACTTGGTTAAGTGGGGAAGTTCTGGAGACTCAATTGGGATATTGGCAACAAAAACTGGCTGATGCTCCTGGTTTATTACAATTGCCAACGGATAGACCTCGACCGGCAGTGCAAAGTTATCGGGGCGAACACCAAGTATTTACCTTGCCTCCCCATCTGACGGAACCCTTGCAACAGCTCAGTCAAAAGGCAGGTGCAACGTTATTTATGACCCTATTGGCAGCGTTTTCCACACTGCTGTATCGATATAGTAGCCAAGATGATATTTTAATCGGTTCGCCGATCGCCAATCGCGATCGCCAGGAAGTTGAACCTCTGATGGGGTGTTTTGTCAATACCTTAGTCTTGCGAACCCAGTTTCCAGACGATATAACCTTTGAGCAATTGCTTACTCAAGTCCGGGAAGTCACTTTAGAAGCCTATACTCACCAAAATGTGCCATTTGAACAGGTGGTGGATGCGCTGCAACCGGAACGTAATTTGAGCCATTCCCCCCTATTTCAAGTGATGTTTGTATTGCAGAATGCTGGAGCCTTATCCTGTGAGTTACCAGGAGTGAGTTTTGAACGCTTAAGCTCCCAGATTGCCACCTCTCGATTTGACCTTACCCTCTCCATGGAGGAAACCGACCAAGGAATTTTAGGCTATTGGGAGTATGCTACCGATTTGTTTGATGCTGCGACTATTGCCCGCATGGCAGGTCACTTGCAGGTACTATTAGAGGCGATCGCCGCTAACCCCCAACAGAAGATCGGCGAACTCCCCCTACTCACAGAAGCAGAACGCCATAAGTTACTTGTAGAGTGGAACAATACCACCACTGATTATCCTAGGGATAAATGTATTCATCAGTTATTTGAAGAACAAGCTGAACGGACTCCTGATGCGATCGCTATTATCTTTGGACAAGAGCAGTTAACCTACCGAGCATTAAATCAGAAAGCTAATCAATTAGCTCGCTATCTGCAACGTTTAGGAGTACAACCTGAAGCACTGGTGGGAATTTGTGTTGAACGTTCCCTAGAGCTGATTGTGGGCATCTTAGCCATTCTCAAAGCGGGAGGAGCGTATGTACCTCTAGACCCCAATTATCCAGCAGAGCGTTTGAGTTATATGATAGCGGATGCCAACGTTCCGGTCTTAGTCACCACTCAGGATGGCTTAGAGAGGTTACCCGAACCTCAAGCGCAAGTGGTGTGTTTAGATAGGGATTGGGAGGCGATCGCTACACAAAGCCAAGAAAATTTACGCAATAAAATCAATATCCAATCTCTAGCGTATATTATCTATACCTCCGGTTCCACAGGCAAACCTAAAGGGGTAATGATTCCTCATAAAGCTGTTGTACGCTTAGTAATAAAGACAAATTATTTACAACTGAAGGGGGGCGATCGGGTCGCTCACGCCTCTAATCCCTCTTTTGATGCTGCAACGTTTGAAATTTGGGGGGCACTCTTAAATAGATCGACTTTGATTATTATCCCCAAAGACACGCTCATGACTCCGGAAAAATTGGCTGCTTGTCTATGGGAAGTCTCCATTGATCATCTTTTTATTACAACTGCCTTATTCAATCAAATTGCAAGACAAGTACCCACCCTCTTTAAATTTTTAAAGAGTTTACTGTTTGGTGGTGAAGCTGTCGATCCAACTTGGGTCAAACAAATTTTAGACAAGGGTAGACCAGAACGGTTACTTCATGTATATGGCCCCACAGAAAATACAACATTTTCCAGTTGGTATTTAGTGGACAACGTTCCAGACGATGCTACTAATTTACCAATTGGTTCTCCCTTATCAAATACTCAATTCTATGTTCTTGACTCTAATTTAACTCCTGTTCCTATTGGAGTACCAGGAGAACTATATGTTGGAGGTGATGGTTTAGCGAGAGGTTACCTCAATCGACCTGAATTAACAGCAGAGAAATTTATCAACAACCCTTTTGATTCTGGAAACCAGACCAGTAAACTGTATAAAACTGGCGATTTAGTTCGCTATCTACCCGATGGCAACATTGAATTCCTCGGAAGAATAGACACTCAAGTGAAAATTCGCGGATTTCGCATCGAACTGGGAGAAATTGAAGCCATTTTATCCACTCATTCCCACGTCGAGCATGGTATTGTCATCCCACGAGAAGATACACCCAATAGCAAACGCTTAGTTGCCTATGTTGTGAGCGAAAATCCCGATCTTACTCCTCTAGATCTACGGCAATTCGTGCAAGATAAACTACCAGAGTATATGATACCTTCTGCATTTGTTATACTCGAAAAACTCCCCATTACCCCCAATGGGAAAGTAGATAGAAAAGCCTTACCTGCTCCAGATATTGAATTAACCAGAACAGAAGAATTCATTGCTCCTCAAAATAAAATAGAACAGACGTTAGCTGAAATTTGGCAAGACGTTTTAGGATTACAGCGAGTAAGCGTGAATGATAACTTTTTTGAAATTGGAGGAGATTCAATTATCAGCATTCAAATTGTTTCTCGCGCTCAACAAGCAGGCATTGGCTTGACTGCCAAGCAACTGTTTCAACATCAAACTATTGCACAACTCGCAACCGTTGCCAGTACACTACAACCATCCTCTGCTCAACAAAACCGTGTGACGGGTGAAGTTCCGCTTACTCCCATCCAGCATTGGTTCTTTGAGCAAAATCTTGCTGAACCTCACCACTTTAACCAATCTTTTCTCCTCAAAGTCCCTGCTGATATTAACCCCCAGTTTCTATCCACAGCCATAGAAAAAATTGTAAACCACCATGATGCTCTACGTTTGCGATTTTTTAAGAATGAAACAAGCTGGAAACAAATCAATAAGAACGTAGAAGAAATTATTCCATTTGAGAGAGTTGATTTATCCTCAGTACCTCCCTCTGAACAAACCCGTGTTTTAGAAGACAATATTGCTCACCAACAGACGACCTTAAATCTGGCTGAAGGCCCTCTTATTAGAAGTCTCCTCTATCAAGTTGGAAAACAGACAGAAGGACGTTTACTGATTGTTGCCCATCACCTAGTTATCGATGGAGTTTCTTGGCGTATTGTATTAGAAGATTTATCAGCCGTTTACCAACAACTAGAGAAGGGTGAACCCCTACAACTTCCTGCAAAAACCACAGCATTTCAAGATTGGTCAATTCATCTTTTAGAATACAGCAAATCTCCCCATCTTCAATCGCAACTAAACTATTGGTTGACTCAATCTCAAGACTATAAACTACCTATCGATTATCCAGAAAACACCACTCACAATACAGTTGGAAATACGGATAATATTTCCGTACAGCTAACTTCAGAAGAAACTCAAGCTCTCTTACAAGAAGTCCCCTCCGCTTATAATACCCAAATTAATGATATCTTACTCACTACCTTAGTACAAACGTTCAAAAATTGGAGCGGACAATCAACTCTATTTCTAGACTTAGAAGGACATGGACGCGAAGAATTGTTTGCTGACATCGATTTATCTCGAACCGTGGGTTGGTTTACCAGTGTCTTTCCCATTATACTCCAACAACCTGTGGAAGATAATATAGGGGAAAATATTAAATCGATTAAAGAACAACTACGAGCAATACCCCATCGTGGGATTGGCTACGGTATTTTACGTTATCTCAGCTCAGATCTAGAAATTAAGTCTGGACTTTCAGCTCTCCCACAACCTGAAATAAGCTTTAACTATTTAGGTCAATTTAATCCGAATGAATCTCAAAAGAATTCTTGGCAAGTCGCTTCAGAAGCCATGGGTTTAGTTCAAAGCCCTCATGGCAAGCGTCCCCATATATTAGATATTACAGGAATCGTCTTGAAGGATAAATTGCAAATTGATTGGACGTACTGTAATTATCTGCATCAACGATCAACCATCGAAACTTTAGCAGAAAATTATATCAATAACTTAAAAGCACTCATTCATCACTGCCAATCTCCAGAAACCGGTGGATATACTCCTTCAGATTTTCCTGCTGTTCAGTTCACACAGATTCAGTTAGATACCATTATCTCAGATATTCAACAAGAAAATCATAACCCAGTCAAGATAACTGCAATTTATCCCCTTTCTCCCTCACAACAAGGAATGTTATTTGAGTCCTTATCCGCTTCAGAATCTGGAGTTCATATTGAACAGGTTGTTCTGAATTTAGAAGGAGATTTAGATATGCAAGCGTGGCAGAAAGCTTGGAAAAGTTTGATAGATAGACATGAGATTTTGAGGACTGGTTTTCTATGGAAAGATTATGATAAGCTCGCTCAGTTTGTTTTGCAAAGTGTACCTTATGAGTTACAAGTTGAGGATTGGAGAGCAGAAAAAGATATTCAAGAAAAGTTGGCTCAATATATTCGGATAAAGCAAGAGAAAGGCTTTAACTTAACCCAAGTTCCTCTTCTGGATTTATCTCTATTTCGATGGGAAGATAAAGCCTATTATTTTGTTTTCACAGTACACCATGTTTTGGTAGATGGATGGTCTTTAGGAGTCATATTCAAAGACCTATTAACACTCTATCAAGGATTGACTCAGGATTCTCATTTTTCCTTATCTCCTACCTATCCCTATCAAAACTATATCACGTGGTTATACAGTCAAGATTTGACTGAAGCTCAGGAATTTTGGCAAGAAAAATTACGAGGATTCACCCAACCTACTCCGTTAGGAAAAGAAGTTTCATCGGATGACTTTGCGCTTCCAGAACAACCATATGGTCGTCGAGTAATTAGTTTATCTGAGTCCTCTACAGAAGCTCTGAATCTTCTCGTCAAGAAAAATCGAGTTACTTTCAATATTCTGATTCAAGGAATTTGGGGATTATTGTTAAGTCGCTATAGTCATCAATTAGATATCGTTTTTGGGGCTTCTGTTTCGGGTCGTCCTCCAGAAATTTCTGGAATTGAGTCTATGGTTGGCTTATTGATTAATACTGTTCCAATTAGGTGTACTGTTATTCCCGATCTTCCTCTGTGGTCTTGGTTACAAGAACATCAACAACAACAATTTCAACAAAAATCCTATGAATATTGTTCTCAAGGCCAAATTCATTCCTGGAGTGAGATCTCCATGTCATCACGGTTGTATGACAGTATCCTAGTCTTTGAAAATTATCCAGTTGATGCCTCAATCAAAAATTTTTCAGGGTTTAAGATTAGCCTTAATCAAAATCATTCTTTAGGAGCACAAACTCAGTCTAGTTTAACTATTCTGGCGATTCCTGGCTCCAATTTCAAAATTAATGTTGTTTATAGTCATTCTAAATTCAAGGGGTCGGAAATTAAAAAAATACTCGATCATTTTCTCATGATTTTCGATTTGATTATTAAAAATCCTGAAATAACTTTAACAGAGATCGCTAATGCGATTTCAGACGATCAAGTTCCACAGGTTAATCCGGATCACTTATTCAAGGAAATTACGAGTCAGGATAGTCAAGAATCCTTCCTTTTACCGCGAAATTCTACCGAGCGAAAGCTGGCAAAAATTTGGTCAGATATTCTTCAAATTGAACCCATAGGAATTAGAGATGGCTTTTTCAATCTGGGTGGACATTCGCTTTTAGCACTAAAATTGATGGCTAAAATTGAGCAGGAGTTCGATCGGCATCTTTCCCTATCCACTCTCTTTCAAGCTCAGACTATTGAAAAACTGGCGATATGCTTGCAAGAATCAACAGATTTTAATTCTTGGTCAGCCTTAGTCCCGATTCAAACTCAAGGAAATCAACCTCCTTTCTTTTGTGTTCCAGGAGCGGGTGGAAATGTGATTTATTTGTCTAATTTGGCTTGTTATTTAGGAGAAGAGCGACCTTTCTATGGGTTTCAATCCAGAGGTTTGGATGGAGCATCAGAACCCTACACTACAGTCGAAGCTATGGCGAGGGATTATATTGGATATATTAAAGCGGTACAACCAGAAGGGCCTTACTATTTAGGGGGTCATTCTTTCGGTGCTTTAGTGGCTTTTGAGATGAGTCAGCAACTAGAAGCGCAAGGGGATAGAGTGGCTCGACTGGTGATTCTGGATAGTCCAGTTCCAGATGCGCTAGAAAATAAACCGAATATCGATCGCGATTGGTCTCTTTCCCGGAAACTGATTTTAGTGGTGGCATTAATTGAACAGTTTTTTGGCACGGAAATCGGAGTATCTGCGGAAGTTTTGGAATCCCTCGAAGCAGAAGAACAATGGCAATATATCTATGAACAGCTACAAACCGTGGGCTTTTTCCCCGAAGGAGCAGGGGTTCAACAGATTCGAGGGTTTGTGAATGTGTTAATGAGTGATTATGACGCAAGCTATTCTTATTACCCGCAAAGCAATTATCACATTCCGATCGTGTTATTGAAGGCAAGAGATACGGTCTCTGAAGATATGGCAGAAAAAGGCTTTGGCCATACTCTCAAAGCAGAGATTGCCAGCGATCGCCTCTGGGGTTGGGGTCGTTTCTCCTCTGAACCCGTAGCACTTTATACTGTACCAGGTACACACTTAACTATGTTAAAACCCCCTCATGTCCAAGTCTTAGCAGAAACCTTGCGAAATTGTTTTTAAAAACCAACGCGGGTCAACTGCTTGCTGCTTTCTGCTTTCGGGGTAAGGGGAGCGCTGAGGGCTTCATCAAGACTGGCTCGACCGAGCCGTTCTTCTAAAACTTGCATGACTTCCCGACCAAAGTCATTACTATTGCGCTGCCATGCAGCTAAACAGACTTGGCCAAAAAATGAGCCTAATGGTTCTGGATTCCAGAGTAATTTGCGAGCTGTCCAGGGCATCATACTCATGGGATCGTAGTCGGGTTTAAGAATGCCTTGGTCAAAGGCATATTGTTCGAGGTGAGTATGGGGTTGTAAACCGATAAAGAAAATGGCGGGTTCGACTTTATCGACTCCAAAGATTTCTTCTAAGGCCCGATGATAGGCGATGGTTTGGCGAATGGTGTCATAGGTTTCGTCAATTACGTTGAAGGAATAATTGACGGATACGAGATCGTTAAAACCGGCTGCTTTTAAGTCCCGACAGTTTTCTAAAACTACGCGCAGATTATAGCCCATTCGCATTTTACGGACTAATTCTTGGGAGCCACTGGTAATGCCGATTTCAAAGTAATTCATTCCTGTTTTGACCATCAGATCGCACAGTTCAGGAGTGAGATTATCCGCCCGGATATAGGAGGCCCAGTGAATATCAGTTAAACCCGCTTCCAGGATTTTGTGGAGCAATTCGATCGCATCGGGAATGAATTTCCGTGCTGGAATAAATTGGGCATCGGTAAACCAGAAGTTCCGTACCCCCCGGTCATAGAGTTGACGCATTTCTTCGACGACTTCATCGGCGGGGTTGATGCGAACTTTTTTACCTTCGACAACTGTATAAATGCAGTAGCAGCAATTATGGGGGCAGCCACGTTTGGTTTGTACGCCTAAGTAAAAGTCGGGATCTTGCAGGTAGTAGTTAAAGGCTGGCCAAATTTCTTCGATATAGGTATAGTTGCAGGCTGTTTTTTCGAGGGGAGTGGGGGGTTCGTGGATGAGGCGATCGCGGGCCACTGTTTGACCGACAACATAACAGCGCTCGCCACTGATATCTTGATCCTTTAAGAGTTTTTCTAAGAGGCTTTCTCCTTCACCCACGGAAATAACGGTTCCTGGGGGAAGGGAGCGACCAAGTTGTTTATAAAAGACGCTCACCGCACCGCCTCCCACCACTAAGCGGGTGTTGGGGTTATATTTTTGGGCACGCTTTAAGCCTCGCTTAATCAGGCTCATATTCCGCCAAAGTTCCCCATAGTAGGCAGTTGCTAATCGAAAACCGCCCAGAGCGCCTCGCAGCTTAATGAAGGGATTAAAGCTATAGTAAAATTCAAAGGCGTTTTGTAGGGGGTTGCCGCTTCTTCCGCCTACGGGGGCATAGATTTGAATGTCTCGCCAGGAGAAGATCAGTAAGTTGGGGCGAAACTGATCGATCGCCTCGTCTAGAGCTTGTTTATAATCGAGGGGGGGAATTGTTCCCAGGTCGAAGATCTGTTGTTCCACAGAGGGGAAACACTTGTGGATGTGATCGGCAAGATAGACCACACCGATGGGAAAGATGGGGTTACAGGGAAGGCGGACGTAAAGAAGGCGATCGCCAGTAACGGAGGTAGCGTGCATAGGGCGTTTCCTGTTCTAAACCTGGATTTATGAGAGTTTTTCACATAACTTTACGATAACATTGGTTTTGGGATCTGTTGGAGGAAATTTTGGGTCCAGGGAGTTGGGACTTAGATTAGATTTACTAATCATCAAGATTAGAGATGATCATCGATAAGTGCAGAGAAAATCCTTATAAAAGTCTCTAGGACTGCAATTGACTGCCTAGAAAAGAGGTTAAAAAAGGATTAATGGTAGTCGCCTTTACAACCCGTTGGGATCAGAAGTGTTAGAGTGGCCAATGTAGGCTAATATGCGTTATTTTTGATCTTTTCATAAGAATATGGCACAAATTCTTGATCCCCTTCCACCAGAGCAGTCCTATCGCATTCTTTGCTGCTATGTAAATGCGACCAGTAAAGTGCAAGTTGCTCGGATCTGTAATATTCAAAATTGGTACTTTGAACGGGTGGTGTTTCCCGGACAGCGTTTAGTCTTTGAATCGGTTCCGGAAGCCCTATTGGAAATTCACTGTGGCATGATGGCCAGTGCGATTTTATCGGATAAAATTCCTTGCGATCGCTTAAAACTACAAGAATTAGGTATAGAAGGGGAAGGGCAAATGCTCAAGGAATCTAACTCTTTACCCAAAGTGATTAATACCTTAACCAACTTTAAAGCCCCAACGTTAACGGCGATTGATTAAGAAAACCTTTAATCTCTGGTTAGAAGAAAGATGGGGAAGTAAAAGACGACGGGCTAAACTTCTTTATCTGAATCTAGATTGAAATTTTAGCTTTAGACGGTTACGTTTAATAAATCTGGTTTTAATTTGTGGATCTTCCTTCATTTTTATGGCTCTGGAAAATAGCGGCCTGGTCAATGGGCTTGGCCCTATTTTCCTATGTCTTATTAGCGATGACAGGAACTGGAGTTTGGTGGAGTCGGCAAAACCGCCAACCCTTACCTCGATGGTGGCGATCGCTCCATTATATTCTCGGTTCTATTTTAGTCTTTCTGGTTCTTTTGCTGCTGGCGATCGGTATCGTCGGAACCCTGGGACATTATGGCAGCTTAGGGCATTCCTCTCACCTATTTGCGGGACTATTAGTGGTTGCTTTAGTCCTGATTTCTGCCACCAGTGCAACTCAGATCAGTCCCCAAAGACCTTGGGCTAGACCTCTACATCTGCTCACCAACACCCTCCTATTTATGGGCTTCAGTTGGGTTTCCCTTACTGGATGGAGTGTGGTACAAAAATATCTACCTTAGACGGATCAACCGGATTATGCGCGATCGCCCCCAGCAAGACTCATCACTGTTTAAAATTTCCCCCCTTATCCGTATCCCCCTATTAACCCTCTATAGTGCCCTCACCGTCCCTTTACCGATTTTAGGGAGGGTAACCCCGTCTGGAGTTTCTCCACTGCTCCTGTGGGTCGCTGTTGCCCTAGGAGCAGTGATTCTCTGGGGAGCGCTCAGTGAACGAGTTACCCTGGATGAGGAACAGATTCAAGTCAACTATCCCTCCTGGGTCTTTTGGGCAAAACACCGTCATTGGTCTTTGCCTTGGTCAGAAATCCAAGCCTTAAAACCCAGAACAACAGGACAAGGAGGATTGGTTTATTATTTTTTGGCTAAATCTGGAGATGCCTACTTACTTCCCATGCGGATTGCCGGATTTTCCCAACTGGTGCTAAAAGTTCAAGAGAAAACCCAAATTGATACCAGCAAGGTGAAACCTCTAGCCCAACCTTGGATGTATGCCCTGTTATTTGGCTTTAGTCTGATGCTCCTAGGTGTAGATGCTTGGACTATTTCCACTGCCCTAAACCAAGTTTTGTAAAACTCGGTTTTCCCTATTCCCTCTCCTGATTTCTATTGTTTCATGGGAAACGTATGCTGGGCAGACAGGGAAGGTGAACGGGTGGGAAAAGGAGAAGGCGATCTCCTCTGCTGGGCTAGTCCATCCTGATTAAACCGATAACCAACCTTGCGTACCGTTTGAATGACATGGGGTTGGCGAGGATCTCTCTCAATTTTCTTGCGTAAAGAAAGAACATGGGTATCCACAGTACGAGGATTATCAATCTCATCTGGCCAAGCCCGTTGTAGTAACTGAGACCGACTTAAGGGTTCTCCTCCTACTTGAGCCAGGGCATAAAGCAAGCTAAATTCTTGGGGTGTTAAATCAATCGCCTCTCCCTTAAGAGAGACCTGTCGTTGCACCAGATCGATCTTCAGTTCACCATAGTTAAGATGGGCAGGAGGGGTAAGTTTGTTTTGCCGTCGGATCAGAGCTTGTACCCGTGCCATAAACTCCTGCATTCCAAACGGTTTGGTGAGATAATCATCTGCACCGGCTTGCAGTCCAGCGACCACATCAGTTTCTGCATTACGAGCAGAAAGCATTAAAATCAAAGATTTTTGTTGATTGTAAATCCACTGACAAAGTTCTAAACCTTGTCCTCCAGAAATACTACCATCTAAAACCACTAAAGTCGGTTCCCGCACCATATAAACATGACGAGCGCTGGCACTATCGGCAGATTGGTAAATCCCATAGCCAGCCTGCTGTAAGTGCCAACCGAGAAGCGATCGCAGATGAGGGTTGCTTTCAATAATCTGAATACCAATCAAGACCACTTCGGTTTAATTTCCCTACCACACTATGCAGCATATAACTCGTTCACCTTAACAAGGTTTAACTTACTTTTTTGTAGTTGTCGATACCGAGTATTCTGGTTTGGGCTTTTTAGGGATCGGTACAGAATTTGTTTCTTTGGGTATGCTAAGTTTAAGAAACTCTAGCAAATTGCCTATCTCAATTCTGTCTGGAGATTCGTTAAAATAAAGCTATCAGTGGCCCTAGGCCATTCTGCGATTGACCGATCCGGATTTTGCCTATTGGGAAGTGAACAGACCAAAGGATCGACCCTTAAGATACCCAACAAAGTGAAGTTCAGTTGACGATCAGGAGACAACTCTTATGATGCTTCAGGATACTCAAACCATCCGCTTTTACCAAAAAATTACTGATTCTCTTGTAGACCTCTGGAACCGGGGATACCGCTATGACGACTTGCGTATGTATCTCGAAGGCTATCTGGCGGCATTAAGACATTCCAATTGTATTGAAACCTATTTAGTCCATCGGCTAGAAGAAGAAGCCTATCGATATTTACGCGACCGATCTAATTTTGAAATGCCCCTACCTGAACCCGAAGCCAAATATTACTAGCCCAGAGTCATGGGCGATCGCTGGTTTCTAGGTTGTTTCAACCCCAAAAAATATCCCCTGGTAGTTTTCAGATAGACTTTATCCCTAAATAACCACCGGGGGATTATCGATCAATAGAGTGGTTATTCTAGGACGCTAAAGCCACTTCCACCATCTGGGCGAGTTCTCCACTTTGGTATAACCCAAAAACAATGTCAGAGCCGCCAACAAACTCCCCATTAATATAAAGCTGGGGAATGGTTGGCCAATTAGAATACTCTTTAATTCCTTGGCGAATCGCATCATTTTGCAACACATCTATTGTTTCATAGGGGACTGCAAGCTGATTGAGCATCTGCACCACATTATTGGAAAATCCACATTGGGGCATCAGTTTATTCCCCTTCATAAACAAAAGAATTTTGTGTGCTTTAATTGTATTGTCAATGTGTTCTTTCAAGTCTGGAGTCATAGTTATCAAGTGAGGAAAGTAGAACGGCAACCTTAAATCGGTTTCAGAGTCTCGATCTTAACTGATTTTTAAGAATTTTACTGAACCGCTTGAAATTCTTCTGGGGTGTATGTCTTTAAACCCAAGGCATGAATAGCATTACTGGCCATGGCCTCCTGAACGGCTGCATAAACCAACTGATGTTGTTGTACCGGTCTTTTGCCTTCAAACTCACGGGAGACCACAATCGCTTCGTAATGATCCCCTCCTCCCGTCATATCCTTCAGTTGAATTTGGGCATCAGGAAGCTTGGCTTTAATCATCGCTTCTACTTCGGCTGGACGAACCATACAAGACTCCTTAATGATTACTTACGATAATCGTTCTCAACTCTTTATTGTAGCGATCGCCCGTTAGAGACTCAAGGGAATGACCCCGCTGATACTCTTATGGATTCTATTGGGGAACCGCAGACGTAGCTTCACTATCCTCATCCCTTTTGGGATAGGGAGAATCTACAAAGCCTAATTCAAATAATTGTTGGTATGCCTTTTTACCCATTTCGGTGGTGGGGTTTTGAGAGCGAATCACCTGTACCAGCAGGGGAACCGCTAAATCAGCTTCGTTTTGAGCGCGATGGACGAGGGCAAGCTGATAGGTTGCTTCATCCCGTTTTTGCGCCGTTTCCACAGCTAAATCCCGTTGGCTATTCGCAATACGATTATCAATACCAGAGAAACTCGCTGCCAGTTCCTGATAAAAATTCGATAATTGGTTAAACACTTGACGAGCATCTTGGAGTTTTTGCTGCGCTAGGGCATAATTTTCATTGCCCACGGCTTGAGCCGCTTCAGCCATCAGGCGATCGCCGCCAATCCTACTCAGTAGGCTGTTTTCCTGATTCAGGGGTCGAAATTCATCGGCATTCGGTTGAGCGTCTTGAGCCGCTAAGTTCTGGTGAGTCGATTGCCCAAAGGCTACGTTTGTGAAGGCGATCGCAGAAGTACAAATAGCTAGGGTCGTCGCTTGCAGGAGTTGAGAGGGTTTTAAAGATACCATGAGTTGTAAGAGCTAGGGTGAAGACTAACAATATAAAACAAATCTAAACATAATTTAGCAGACAGTTCCCCTTTTTATCTGTTCCAATCAAAAGCAAGAGATAAACGATCGCAATAGAGTAGTGAAGATGGTCAAAGTTTTTGAGCAGTTGTGGCGCTTTCTTGGGAGTCAACTGAGTTCTCCCCCGGATCAGTCCTCCGATCCCGTTCAGGCCAAGTCGGGTATCCCAGAGTCAGAAATCGGGTTAGTACTGCAACGGGGCGGCCAAGAATTGGTTTTAGAAAAGGCTTCAGATCGGCTGACGGTTTCCCCGAAGTCGAATATGTCTTCAGACTGGGCCAAGGATCTCCCTTCCTTAGCGACTCGTCCTATTGCTCCAAAACTCTCAGAATTAACGGTCGATCCCCAAAGCTTAGAAACGGCAATTACTTCAGCTCGCAATTCCCAAGATGTAGCCTTTGCCAGTCATGTCTATCAGATCAAAAATTCACCGGGAACCTACACCTATTTGTCCAACGAGATTACCATTCAATGGTCGCCAACGAGCAATGCCCAAACTCGCAGGGGCCCGATTCAAAAGTATGGCCTGCGGGAAGTCAAACCGGTGGAAACACTCCCCAATACCTGGGTTTATCAACTGACGGAAAAATCCACAGAAAATCCGATTAAAATTGCCAACCGCCTAATTGCTTCTCCAGTAGTCCTTACGGCTGAACCCAATCTCATTATTCCCAGCCAACCCATGTATCGCCCCACCGATGGGTCTTATCGACAACAATGGTATCTGAACCATAATGGGGGAAACTATCTCGCGACTGGGTCGCATATTGATGCAGAACGCGCTTGGGATCTGACCAGGGGCGATCGCTCCATTGTCGTCGCCGTTGCCGATGATGCGATCGACCTCAACCATCCTGACTTCCAAGGATTAGGTAAAATTGTTGCCCCCAAAGACTTCAAAGACCGAGACTTTATCCCCCAACCCGGAGGACTGGTGGAAAACCATGGAACCTCCTGTGCCGGAGTTGCCATTGCCGAAGAAAACGGCTCCGGTATCGTTGGTGTAGCGCCTGGATGCTCCCTAATGCCCGTTCGTACCACCGGCTTCTTAGATGATAATTCCATGGAACAACTCTTTGATTGGTGTGCCAGTCGCGGAGCTGCTGTGATTTCCTGTAGTTGGGGGCCAGCCGCCGTTAATTTTCCCCTCTCCCTACGCCAAAACGCTGCCCTGACCAAAGCTGCCACTCAAGGCCGTCAGGGGAAAGGCTGTGTGATTGTCTTTGCTTCTGGGAATGCCAACCGCCCCATTAACGATACCGTTAATGAACAAGGATGGCCGAGCAATGTCATTTCTGGAAATACCCGATGGTTAGCCGGTTTTCCCGTTCATCCTGATGTGATTGCCGTTTCTGCTTGTTCGAGTCTCAACAAAAAAGCTATCTACAGTAACTGGGGTAAAGAAATCGCTGTTTGCGCTCCCTCTAATAATGCCCCTCCAGGGATTTGGTTACAGCAAACCGGATTTATCCAAACCCCTCCCGCAGTTACCAGTGCTACTCCAGGCTTAGGCGTGTTTACGACTGACCGGGTAGGGGGAGCAGGATATGGTACAGGGGATTTTACGGGTACTTTTGGCGGGACTTCCAGTGCTTGTCCGATTGTCGCTGGAGTCGCAGCCTTAGTCTTATCAGCGAATCCCGATTTAACGGCGGCTCAGGTGAAGCAAATTTTAATCTCGAATACGGATAAGATTGTGGACTCAGACCCCGATCCTCAGTTTGGCTTTCGCAAAGGCTCTTATGATAGTCGAGGCCACTCCGAGTGGTTTGGCTATGGTAAAGTGAATGCCTATAAGGCTGTTGCGGCTGCTGTGCGATCGCGCCCTACTCCTCCCAGGGTTAGCCGCTGGATTCAACGGCAAAATTATGCCAGCGTCACCATTCGAGATTACGATAGTCGCGGCATTAGTAGCTCGATCTATATTTCGGAAAGCAATTCATTACGAGATATCCAAGTGACTGTAGACATCGATCACAGTTTTTTAGGCGATATTCAAGTTAGGTTAATTGCCCCCAATAACAAAACCATTTTGCTCCAAAACCGGACATTAGGCCAACAAACCCGGCTTCAACATACTTATACCTCTTCTGAGCGTCCCTTATTGCAAGATTTAGTCAATCTCTCCGTTAAAGGAGTTTGGAAATTACAAGTGATTGATTATGCGTTAGGCAACACCGGCACATTAAGAGGTTGGGTACTGACCTTAGGGATTTGAACTATTCTCGAACGGTCTAGCTAATAAGAACCAGAGGATCTTTATGGGGGATTTTTATTTTAATTTCTAGAGTTCCCTCTGATGCGATAGAACTTGTGGTATTCTCTCGATTTACAGGCTTTAGAGAAGGTAGATAGGTCCACCTGAATACCCGTATAATTCAATCGGTAGAATAAGTCTCTCATGCTAGTCAAACTACTATCGAATATGAAGTTTAACCAGATTTCAAAGAAGAGGCGAGAGTTGAGAACTGGGTAATCATGAGGAGACAATGACTTGAGAATGGGTTTGACAAAATTGGTAAAGGAAGTTACCATAGGCGAGAATATTATTTGAATATTTGAGGATAGAATAGCATGTTTTATCCTCTTTTTTTTCGGCATTAAGCTAACATTCAACACTAACAACCCCTGCACCTGGCCATAAGGCAAGGCAGGAGACAATCATTAATAAAAACCTTAAATGCCTCTCCATCTAATGAGCCATTAAGAGTCATTAATGCTAAAACTTCCTGCTGACTAATGGCTCCTACAAGAGTGATTTTCGCTTCTCGATAATAAGGTTTAAGTCCTCTAACTCTTGTCCCTTTTTCTGAACGACCATAAGCACGGCTTCCTCCTAGGAGAATCCCAGATTCATCTATAAATACAAGGTTCTCTGGCTCTATTTCTTTGATTTTTTCCCAATATTCTACTCTTAGTTTTTGTACTCTTTCTGTTGCCGCTTGACTGCTACGTCTCGTTTTTTTTACGAGATAACCCTAATTTCTGTAAACAGCGACACATGGCTGTCGGACTTATCCAATTACCGGTCAATTCGGCAAATAATTCACACAGTTCCCCTAGAGTGGCATCTATATTTTTTTCTACTAAGGTTTTCACTTGTTCTTGAGCTTCAACACTTGTAAGATAACTAAACTGGGGCTTGCCTAGGCGTTTTAGATCTACATTTCCTTCCGTTTTTTGTTGTTTGACCAACTTGTGAACTAAATTTTTACTCACTGACAATCTCGCGGCTACTTGTCTAATTGAGTGGTTTTCTACTAGATGCGCTTTAACGATTTTTTCTCGTAAGTCTACGCTATATGCTTTCATCACCTACTCCATAATACCTATTCCCGTACTGTACACCATTACAGCGCAAAGCGCTGTATCTGAGAGACTAAAGGAGGCGAAAGGATTGATAATGTCCATTCAATTTCTTCACTCCGATAGGCGCTATCTGCCCATATCTCTGGTTCTGCATTTTCTATATCTATCAGTTTTCCCAATACTTTTGAGTCATAAACTGATGCATCTGTTCCTTCATATTTGCGAATAATGCCATATTTTTTATCGATACTTATATGATTTTTATAGCCGTAGTGATTTTCACCATTTTTCTTCAACCACCGAGCGTCCAAATCCTTCTTACACAATCGGTTCGGCATTTCTTTCCATTCTTCAGGAATTTCTCCTTCTCGGATTTATTTATTCTCTTTTGTGCTATTTATTTGCCTCGGTACAGGAATTAGAGTCGCATCTATTATTTGACCTTCTTCAGCTTTATACCCTTGACTTTTTAGATACTCTTCTAGTTGCTCAAATCACTCTTCTACTAATTTCTTTTTCGTCAGTTTTTCCTTATTCCTTAAATAACCATACCGTTTTAGCATCGGGTACTGGATCTTCTATGCCCAGATTTAGAAACTTCATAAATGAGAGTCTATTATTGACTTGGTATTCCAATTGATCGTCACTTAAATTGAACGATTTTTGTAGGATAACTAACTTGAACATTAAGATAACGTCTAGGGTTTTACGACCGGCATTACTTGAGAGTTCACGGTCATGAATTTATTCGAGGATTGGACGAAACTCTTCCCAAGGTACTAATTCATTGAGTTGAGAGAGCAGCGGTTTTTCCTCCTTTAGCTTTTTCTGACAGTTCTCTACGTCCCAAAAACTTATTTGACCCATGTTTTTCCCCTTGCTTTTTCTTTCTTGATTATCTCATGAGTTCACGGTATAGCCAATTAATAGAAGTGCCCATATGCTTTCATTACCTCTTAATACCCATAAAATCTCTTCACCTTAGATTGTACCTCAATACAGCGCTTTGCGCTGTAAGGGTGTTGAGATTGGTTATAGCCTTTTCCCGTCCCACAAAGTTCGGATCGCTCTGAGTTTCTTGCTCTATCTCCGGTTCCGGTGCGTCTGCCTCTGCTGTTGTCTCTTGTCCGACCAATTCCGGTTTATACTTGGCGAATAAGGCGACTAAATTATGCCGTTGTGAAGTGCGATCGCCCTCTAGATCGTCCGTTAAACCAAAATCGATACAAAGCTTGCGGATATGTTGTCTGACCGTATTTTCTGTAATGTTTAGCAACTGACCAATTTGTGAGTCTCCTTGTCCTGAGAGAAATAGATTTAACACCTCTTTACGTCTTGGTGTCAACTGTTGAAAACTCCGCTCAAACTGCTCTTTTTCCATCTTGCATAAGTGTTTATGGATCTTGAGTTGCTGTATAGACAAATACTAACACGGGTTTATTTCAATATTCAATAGGCTTAACCATAATGGACTCATAGCCAATTTAAGACTGGAAGGAGAAGAAAATATGAGTCCTTTGGAACGTTTCTATTGTCTCATTTTTAGTACCAGCGTGGTTCTTCAGCTTATCACTCTAGGCTTCCGATTTTATAAATTCCAACAAGATCCGCCTTCTAATCCGGTTGTTGTGCTTGAAAAGCACTGCCAGCTTTAAAAGCTGTAGGGTGCGTTAATGACGCACCCGATGATAAAGACAACACTTCTGGTATTTGTCCTGTTTAACTGGTTTCAAAACACAAAAAATCTAACTCAAGTTCCTCGATAGAAATAATAGTGTAAGTATGATTCTTGTAATTCAAATTTTAAACATAGAATCCTGAACTTTGATCGCTGCTTCAATGCTTCGTTAACCAACCGAAGAGATTCTGAATAGTCCAGTCTAATTTAGCCGACAAATTAGGTACAGGAAGGCGACTGATACAGGAGTATATCAAACAGCAGTGCTTCTATTTAAGCCTATTTCTGGAATCAGCCGCCAGGAAAAAAATGTAAAGAATATTAAGAAAGCATAAATTTAGCTGATTTTGGTTCCATTCTCCACTTTAAACCCCGGTGCAATTAAAACGGTTCCTTGCTCTTCAGAAACCGCCGCCAGCACTAGCACTTCGGATTTGACTCCAGCTACTCGTTTGGGAGCAAAGTTCATCACACAAATGACTTGTGTATGGACGAGACTCTCTTTCGAGTAATTCTGAGTAATTTGGGCAGAACTGGTTTTGATACCTAGAGTGCCAAAATCAATTTTGAGAATATAGGCTGGATTTTTAGCCTTTACATTATCTTCTGCTTGTAGAATGGTTCCTACTCGAAGATCGAGTTTGAGAAAATCAGAGAAATTAATTTCGGGAAACATAGTCAATTTAAGTATTTCTCTTCCAAGTTGCCATCAATTGAGCCTTGAGAGGTAAGATGAGTTTCTCTGAGTCCCTTGTTAGCCGCCTGTTAAGCACACTTTTATAAAGCAATGGTATGACGGGAGAGAACACTAAACTATTTCCTCTAGTCCCCCATTCCCTGTAGGATGGTAAACTGCCCTTGAATTTTATAGGAGAACCTAGTTATGGATGATAGCTTAATGTTAATGATTCCCGGCCCTACTCCAGTGCCCGATCCGGTGCTGTTGGCAATGGCAAAACCGACGATTGGTCATCGTAGTGGCGACTTTAGTTTGATTATGAAAGAGGTGACCGAAAATCTCAAGTGGTTGCACCAAACCCAGAATGATGTGCTGATTGTTGCTGGGAGTGGAACCTCGGCAATGGAAGCGGGTATCATTAACTTCTTAAGTGCAGGCGATCGCGTTTTGGTCGGATCGAATGGTAAATTTGGCGATCGCTGGGCTAAAGTAGCCAAAGCCTATAACCTAGAAGTAGAGGTAATTAGCACCGAATGGGGACAACCTCTCGATCCCGAACCCTTCCGGGAAAAGCTCGAAGCAGATACCGAAAAGCAAATTAAAGCCGTAATTATCACCCATTCGGAAACTTCCACAGGGGTACTCAATGACTTAGAAACCATTAACCGCTACGTGAAAACCCATGGCGAAGCGCTGATTATGGTGGATGCAGTCACCAGTTTAGGCGCTATTAGCGTTCCCATCGATGAATGGGGGTTAGATGTGGTAGCATCAGGTTCCCAGAAAGGCTATATGATTCCTCCAGGATTAGGATTTGTCTCAGTTAGTGCTAAAGCTTGGGATGCTTATGAAACCGCAACCTTACCCAAATTTTACTTAGATTTGGGCATGTATCGCAAAACAGCCGCTAAAAACAGCAATCCCTTTACCCCTCCTGTGAATCTCTTTTATGGCTTGCAAGTGGCTCTACAGATGCTCAAAGATGAGGGATTAGAGAATATTTTTAGCCGTCATCAGCGATCGAAAACCGCCATTCGGGAAGCTGTCAAAGCCTTGAATTTACCCACGTTTGCCTCTGATGATGCGGCTAGTCCCGCAGTCACCGCAGTTGCACCGGATCGGGTAGATACCGAGCAAATTCGTTCTACGATGCGGAAACAGTTTAATATTGCCTTAGCTGGCGGACAAGACCATTTGAAGGGTAAAATTTTCCGTGTCGGTCATTTGGGCTTTGTCGGCGATCGCGATATTCTCACCTGCATTTCTGCCCTCGAAGCTACTCTGCAAATTCTCGGCGATACCGGTTTCACTCCCGGTGCAGGAGTAACCGCAGCCGCAAAGGTTTTAGGTTAAAGGATTGTAGATTGTAGGGTGGGCAGCAGAAGTCCGCTATTGATTGACTTTGACAACTTTATCCTCTGCCCACCCTACCCGCTATAGCGTGAACAATACTTTTCCCATTAACCATTACTCTTCTGCCACGTGAATCGCTATATATCAAGCAACTCATCTAGAACATAGGGACACTCTTCTGGAAAATCAACCTTATTTTGAGTTTTGATTTTAACAAAACCTAATGCATCTTGATAAATAGAATCAAGTTCTGATTCCAAATAATTTCTTAAATTGGTGGTTAGTTTACGCTTGAGTTGCACTCGGAACGTATACAATTCACCTTGCCAATGGACAGAGTTATATTCCGCTTCAGTTGTCCAATAGTCTAGGAGCAATAAATGACGAATAACTTGCTCTAAAAGACTAGCAACGGCATTTTTCTTTTCTCTGCCCAACTCTTCTAATTCCTCAACTAAATTCTCTAAATCGAGATGATCAAAATCCTTGTTTCTCAACAATTCAACCATTTCTTCTAACCATTGAGAATCATCGACTTCATAGATCTGTTTCAAGTTAGTCATATCACACTTCCTTGGCTTGTAAATTCGATCGAATTGGGATACTATATGATTAGTAAACTGTCCTCTAAATGGCATGAGCCTGTACCTTTGATGAACACTCTACACAGTAACCTTCAGTGCCTGGGAATCGCTGGCAAGGAGGATGGTCAATAACAATACGATTGGCCATCCCTCCCCTAGTGTCACCCGGACTCTAGCAAAAATAAAACGATTACAATGCGATCGCCAATATCGCGATACCCAAGGAACCTTCTTTATCGAAGGTGTGCGTAACTTTATCCGAGTTGCTGACACTCACTTGAAAATAGAGACTATCCTTTACAGCGAAAAGCTTCTGATCGCCCCCTTAGCTCGTAAACTGGTACGCCAGTTACGGCGCTCCGGAATTCCCACCGTGCGCCTCTCTCCAGAACAATTTCGCAGTATCTCGCAAACCGAGCGTGCTTCTGGCGTAGGGGCGATCGTTAAACAGCACTGGCTTCCCCTAAAGTCTACTACTCCCCATGTTGGACTCTGCTGGATCGTCCTCGATCGCATCCGATCTCCAGGTAATTTAGGCACACTCATTCGCACCTTAGAGGCTGTTGGTGGTGCTGGGTTGATTCTCCTCAATCGCTCCGTCGATCCCTTTTCCCCAGAAACCGTGCGCGCAAGTATGGGGGCTTTGTTCCATCAGAAATTTATCCGTACTAATTATCGATGTTTGCAATCCTGGATACAACAGCACCAAGGTTGCATCATTGGTGCATCTCCCGATGGGAAGCAAAGTTTTCATCAATTTCACTATCCCCAAGCGACCTTATTATTCTTAGGAGAAGAACGGCAAGGACTCTCCGACCAACAGCGAGCCATATGCGACAATCTGGTTCGCATTCCCATGGTTAGTCAGGCTGACTCTTTGAATGTCGCTGTAGCCGGGAGTTTGTTAATGTATGAAGTCTTTCGGTCTCGAAACGCACAGGATCGGATTCAAGCTGACCCGTTCTGATTCTATACAATGTTGCACTTTTCGTTGTTGCACTTTAGCGCTAAAGCGCAACAACGAAATGAGTTTTCTAATACACTAAGTTTAGTGCCGTGGCGATAGTCGGGTATATCAGCGAAAACGAGGGAAGCACTTACTGAGAATTGAAAACTGTACAGATAGCTTGATTCCACTTCGTTCCATTCGCAATGACATAATTTTCGGTAATATCAAGTCCGGAGAATCAATCAAAGTATAGCCGCGATTTCACGCCACCAATGAAAACGGGTCAAGTCTCGAATCAATGCCCTCTGGGTCAGTAACTTTCGGCAACGTTGGTATAAAACCTCTTCGAGTTCATCGAGA